>CAJWOB010000393.1 GCA_913043885.1 uncultured Spirochaetaceae bacterium
GTCAGCTCGTCGTCGATGGTCTCGGTGCCCAGGATCTGGCCGAAGACGATGATGATCTCGGCCAGCCGCTCGTGCGAGGCGCCTGGCAGGTGCACGTGTGAGGGCTCGGGTTCGGGTTGGGGTCGATGGCGGCCACCACTCTGGTGCGGCCCGCGCGCTGTTCGATGCCGTCGAGGTGCAACTGGGCGATCCTGCCGCAGCCCACCATTGCCAGTCGTAGCTCTGCCATTACCTTCCCCGTCAGCAGCTGGCTGGGCGCTGTACGTAGTGGGGCTCGTATAGCTCCATGCGGAAGGATATCGGCTGCCCGGACACCAGGGTCAGACGTACATCGCGCCAGTCTTCCTCCGTGGTGTTCTCGACGATGCCCCAGCCCTGCAGCAGGTGCTCGTCCTGCTCGCCGACCAGCAGCCGGTAGGAGGTCTTCCAGATCGGACTCTCCAACAGGTAGCCGACCTGCACCCGACGGCGTCCGTTGCCAGAAAACGCCACCGAGACCGTATTGTCCTCCTCGCGCTTGGTGCTGGCGATGAGATCGAGCGCCTCGTGGAGCGCACCGGCAATGCGTGGCGTCAGCACCTGCACGCTGTCGATGGTGGCCAGGTCGACCGGCGACACCTCGCCTTCATCCACCAAGTTGACCACCGTCGCACCGGTCACCGCACGCTCGATGCCGAGCACCGTGCCACGCGCACTGCCGTGCTCCGGTTCGCGCTCGGGGCCGCGGTCGATGGTGTAGCGGATGGCGACATCGTTGCCCCGCATCTGCGCCAGCAGCGCTTGGATACCGGGATTGCTGCTCAGGTCGATTGCAAAGGTCTGCAGCATGCGATTGAGCGGGTCGCGGGACGAGTAGCTGACGCCGCTGACTACACCACCGTCGAAGTCCCTCACCACCATGCCCTTGAGCAGATCGCTCACCTGGTTGGTCTTGAAGTCGAGCTGGACGATCGCGGTGCCATCGACGCTCCCGCCACGCTGGAAGTAGCCCACCCCGCTGGTGAACAGAACGATGTCGGTAAGCGGCAGCGGTCCCGCGGCAGCGTCCGCGAACGCCGGCGCTGGCCGGTCGGGCTCGCTGCTGGCCTGTCCCCCACGCCGGAGGCAGTGGTCAGCGTCAGCAGCGCGACCGCCACCCTCACCAGAGTGGCACCTGCGCTACGACGCGAGTGAACGGAGTGGCGTGCGGTTGCGGCTGTCATGCCTGGATAGGGTGCCTCATCCTTGGTGCTCCCGCCACCGAGCCCCTTGTCGAACGGGTACGTTCGGACGCATCTTTACGCTATGCGATCGGGAAACCCGGCCCTGCGCGAGAAGATGTTTGCGGCGACCACCCGCGACGACGGCGCCATTATGACCCTCAACGGCACGGTCGACAAGACCGCCATACTGCTGGCCGTGGTGGTGGCCGGGGGTGCCTTCACGTGGAGTCTGGGCGAGTCGGCCACCCCGCTGATGATCGGCGGTGCCATCGTCGGGCTGATTCTGGCGCTGGTGACGGTGTTCAACCCGCAGCGAGCGCCGGTGCTCGCGCCCCTGTACGCCGGGGCCGAGGGGTTGTTCCTGGGTGGCATCTCGCGGATGTTCGAGAGCGCCTACTCAGGGATCGTCGTCCAGGCCGTTATCCTCACCTTTGCGATCATGATCGCCATGCTGCTGCTCTACCGTAGCGGCGTCATCAAGGTCACCCGCAACTTCAGGCTCGGGGTTATCGCAGCTACCGGCGGCATCGCCCTCTACTACGGCATCACCATCCTGCTGAACATGTTCGGAGTGCCGGTCGGTTACTGGCACAACGGGAGTACCCTCGGGGTGCTCATCGGCGTCGGTATCGTGGTGATCGCGGCCCTCAGTCTGGTGCTGGACTTCGACTTCATCGAGGCCGGGGCGCGCAACCAGGCCCCGAAACACATGGAGTGGTACGGTGCCTTCGGCCTCCTGGTGACCTTGGTGTGGCTCTACGTGGAGATCCTCCGCCTGCTGGCCATTCTGAATCGTCGATAGTGTGACCGGACGGCTGCGTGCCCTGGCCGACGCGGGGACGCCAATACGCGCCAATACGCATTGGATTGATCGGCGCCGGCAAGTTCGGCCGCATGTTCCTCGCGCAGATCCCCCACGTCGCCGGTTTCGAGCTGGTGGGGATCTGCGACCGCGAGCTCGACACGTGTCGCGCAGCGCTAGAAGAGACCGGTTGGCCCCGCGATGGCGGACCCACGCCGCTCCTGAGCGATGACGCGGGACGCTTGCTGGACCAATGCGAGCTCGATGTGGTGGTCGAGGCCACCGGTGACCCATCGGCCGCGCTTCGGCACGCCCTGGACGCCATCGACCGTGGCATACACGTGGTCAACGTCACCGTCGAGGCAGACGCGCTGCGCGGCCCGCTGCTGGCCCGCCGCGCCACGGAGGCCGGCTGTGTCTACTCGATGGCCTACGGCGACCAGCCCGCCCTCATCTGCGAGATGGTGGAGTGGGCGCGCACCGTTGGATTCCACGTGGTGTGCGCCGGCAAGGGCACCCGCTATCTGCCCATCTACCACGAGTCCACGCCCGAGACGGTGTGGGGCTACTACGGCATGACCCCCGCCGCCGCCAGGCGCGCCGGTATGAACGCCAAGATGTTCAACGTATGTTCTCAAGAGAGGCCCAGGTTCTCATCTCGACTGATGCTGGAGGGGAAGGCATCAACCTCCAATTCTGCCACGTCGTCTTCAATTATGATTTACCCTGGAATCCGATGAAAATTGAGCAACGTACCGGGCGCGTTGATCGCATCGGACAAGAGCATACTGTTTTGGCGCGTAACTTTGCGATAGAGGATACAGTCGAACTGCGTGTGCGTGATGTATTAGAGGAAAAATTAGCAGTAATCCTTGGGGATCTTGGGATTGATAAGCTAGCCGATATCCTAGATTCCGAAGAAGCAGGTATAGATTTCGAAGACCTCTATAAGAGTGTCGTACTCACACCAAAGGAGGCGGAGTCGCAGGCAACAAAATTAG
>CAJWOB010000394.1 GCA_913043885.1 uncultured Spirochaetaceae bacterium
CGAGCCGCTCGCCGTGCGAGCGCAGCAGGGTGAGCCCGAACGAGTGGAACGTAGAGATGGTGGGGCTGTCGGCGCCGCCGAGGCCGGCCCGCTGCCGCATTTCGGTAGCCGCCTTGTTGGTGAAGGTGAGGGCGACGACCCCCGCCGGCCGAGCGCCGGCACGAAGGAGGTTGGCCAGACGGGCGGTAATGACGCGGGTCTTGCCGGAGCCTGCGCCGGCCAGCACCAGCACCGGGCCGGAGAGCGCGCTCGCGGCTCGTTGCTGCTCAGGGTTCAGGTGCGTGGCGGGCGCCGCCGGTGTGCCGGGCACGGCGGGAAGCTAACGCGCCCCCGTGGCGCCCGCAACTGTGGTTGCGGGCGTGACCTGAGGCCGCCGCTGTGGCGAGAGCGGCGCGCCGATGCCAGACTTGGTCGGTGCTCGAACCATTGGTAAGGCTGCGGAACGTCAGCTACGCGTATCCCGAGGGCCAGGAGCTGATCTTCCAAGGGCTGGATCTCGAGCTGCCGCGCGGCGCGGTGTCGTTCGTCGGCCAGAACGGCACCGGCAAGTCCACCCTGCTGCTGCTGGCAAGCGGCATCGCGCAGCCGACCGATGGCGTGGTGTACCTCGACGAGGTCGACACCGCCCAGCTGCAGGACGAGGCGGTGCGCCAGCGCCACGTGTCGCTGATACATCAGAACATGGAGTTCGAGACCGAGGAGCCCATCGGTCAGCTGCTGACCTTCGTGCTGGGCAACGGCTTTCACCCGCGGCGCGAGGAGGAGTCCTTTGCCCGCTCGCTCATCGGCGATCTGGTGGATCTGCTCCAGCTGGCGCCGATCCTGGACAAGCGCACCGGCGAGGTGAGCAAGGGTGAGCTGCAGCGGACGCTCATCGCATTCTGCGTGCTTTATGGGTCGCGGGCTCTGATGATGGATGAACCGGTGTTCGCGCTGGAGGAACAGCAGAAACACGCGGTGATGGCGTATCTGCAGGACTACACCGCGCGTAACGGGTTGTCCTGGTACTACTCCGTGCACGAGCTCGAGCTATCGGCCGCCTACTCAGAGTCCTGCGTGCTGTTCGACAAGGGCGGCATGCCGACCGTGGGCAGCGCCGACGAACTGCACCAGCGCGAGACCATCGAGAGCGCCTATGAGGTGCCCTACGACTTCCTGAAACGTCGCGAGGCGCTGTACCGGCAGGCACTGCGCGGGGAGCTCTAACCGCTAACGATCCCCTAACAGTGCCACGCCACGGTGCGCTCGGCGGGTAGCCGCACCGCCCACTCGCATGGCGCAACCCCCACCGCCGCATTCGCTCTCCAAGCAGTCGCGCCCCAGCGAGGCCATTGTCCAGGCGTTTCTGCTGTTCTGCGGCGCGCTGTCGATATTCGTCACCGTCGGCATCGTCGTGGTGCTCGGTCGCGAGTCGTTCGGCTTCTTCACCTCCGACGAGGTGAATATCTGGCAGTTCTTCACCACCACCGAATGGCAGCCGGCCATCGGCAAGTTCGGCATCCTGCCGCTGGTCAACGGCACCTTGATGACCAGCTTCACCGCCATGCTGGTTGCGGTGCCGGTCGGACTCGCCGTCGCCATCTACCTGAGCGAGTACGCCAAACCGCGCACCAAGGCGGTGCTCAAGCCGATACTCGAAGTCCTGGCCGGCGTGCCCACGGTGGTGTACGGCTACTTCGCGCTCACCTTCATGACGCCCCTGCTGCGCTCGATCTTTGGCGCCGACGTGGTACAGATCTACAACACCGCGTCCGCCGGCATCGTCATCGGCATCCTGATTCTGCCGCTGATCTCGTCCATGGCCGAGGACGCGCTGTCGGCGGTGCCGCACTCATTGCGCATGGCTGCGCTCGGGCTCGGCGCCACCCGGCTGGAGACCACCATACAGGTGGTGTTCCCCGCGGCGTTCTCCGGGGTGGCGGCGGCGTGCATCATCGGCCTGTCCCGCGCGGTCGGTGAGACCATGGTGGTGGCGCTGGCTGCCGGCGCTGGTTCCGCCTTCACCTTCAACCCGTTCCACGCCGCCGAGACCATGACCGGCCACATCGTCCGCATCGGCGGTGGCGACCTCAGCTACCAGTCCATCGACTACACCAGCATCTTCGCCATCGGCATCGTGCTGTTCTTCATCACCCTGGGGCTAAACGTGCTGAGCCGTCGCATCGTGCGGCGGTTCCGCCAGGTCTACGATTGAGCGGGACAGCGGAGGCGCACAGCCGCTACGTTGCCAACCTGAGCGGGCGCCGCACCCGCGGACTGGTGTGGCGGCTGGTGTTCGTGGCCGCCACCACGGTGGCCATCGTGGCGCTCACGGCGCTGCTGGTCACCATCGTCAACCAGAGCTTTGGGATGGTGGCGCTGGTCAACACCGTGGAGCCGGCTAGCCCGGCCCGTGACAGGGTGGCGCTGGAGGACCTCCCCCACGAACAGCTGGTGACGACCCTGGAAGAGAACGTCTCCCGTGGTCTGATGCGGCGGTTCGAGTTCGAGAAGCCACTGGCCGAGCGCAGCCGCGACGAGGTGCTGCAGCTGATAACCGAGCGTGTCGTCGACCCCTCGGTGGTCCGCGCCTGGTCGCTGCTGGACACCATCTTTCGCCGTGGCGAGATCGTCGACGAAGCGGCCCGCGAGTTCCCAACGTCGGTGGTGATGTTCCGCTCGTGGCTCTCCGGGCACCTGATCAGCCGTCCGCAGTCGAGCCTGCCGGAGGACGCCGGGGTGCGTACCGCCATCCTCGGTTCACTGTGGACCATCCTCATCACCATCCTGTTCGCGTTCCCGGTGGGGGTGGCGGCTGCCATCTACCTCGAGGAGTACGCGGAGGACACCCGCCTCAACCGCGTCATCCAGACCAACATCAACAACCTGGCGGGGGTACCGTCGATCGTCTACGGCATGCTGGGACTGGCGGTGTTCGTCCGAGCCCTCGAGGCCTTCACCAGCGGCTCGCTGTTCGGGGCAGCCGACGAGGCTGGCGCCAACGGCCG
>CAJWOB010000395.1 GCA_913043885.1 uncultured Spirochaetaceae bacterium
GCACACCGCCGCATTCGATTGCGCCGATTCGCCCCATAGCTCGCGCGCGGCGAACAGCACGGTGTAGAGCGGGAAAGGCTCCCCCCGCGACGCTGCGGACACCGTTGCGTCGATGCCGCTGATATTCTGCCAGCCATGGTAGCGCACCACCTTGCAGCGCTTGCCGCGGGCGTAGCGGGGGAGGCGTGTGTGGCCGGTCGGGTGGACGTCCCGCGTGCGGACGACGTCACCAATCTGCAACCGCGGCGGGTCGTCGATTTCCCGGACCGGCGACTTGGGCTCGCGTACGTTGGCGAGCACTTCCCGGCAGCGTTCCACATCCTCCTGTCGCGGCACCGGATCGTCGGGATGGGCCGCGTAGTAGGCCTGCTTGTCGTCGAGCTCCTGCTGAGTCAGCATTCCCTTTTCGACCAACACGGACTCGAAGCGAACTAGCCAACGCTCGTAGTAGCTGGCGGCCAAGTAGCGGCTCGGCTCCATCCGTTCCAGTGCGAACCGATCGAACCCCGCACGTGCAGCGTGGGAGCGGGTCATCCCGTAGACGCGCCCCTCCCACGGCTGGTGGAAGACCGGCTCGTCTTCCTCCCGTTGCACGCGACCAAAGCCGTGCATCCCGCCCATGTCGTGGACGCCGTTCATAACGCGCCACTGTAGGCGGCTGTCACGGGCTCGTACAAACGCCTGCAGGTAACGTGTGCCGCTCGCCTTCGAATAGCGGCTGCAGTCCCTACTCGGGCATGAAGAAATGCCCGAAGGTGCCGGCTGGCTACCGATCAGGCTAGACGGACCACCTCGGTCGCCAGGCGATCGTCGTCGATGCGGATGACACGGAACCCGGGTGGGCTCGGGTCGATCGATATCGACTGCCCCGACATGACGAACTGGAATGCCGTCGACGGGGTGACGTGCACCGGGATCCCCGCCAACTCCCCCGTCTGGTCGGTGTGGGCGTGGCCACAGAACATGGCGCGTACGCCGCTACCAGGGAGGCGGCCGGCGAGCTGCTCCGGGTTGCGCAGGAGCAGGGGGTCGAGCCAGGCGCTTCCGAGCGCTATCGGCGGGTGGTGGAGGAATAGCAGCGTCGGGCGCGCCGGGTCCTCGGCCAACCAGGCGTCGAGCTGCTGTAGCTGCTCCTCGTCGAGCCAGCCGTGGGTCTCGCCTGGCACCACGCTGTCCACTCCGATCAACTGCCAGTCACGATCACCGATGAGGGAACGGAAGCACACCGCGTCGCCGTTCGCTTCTGGGCGGCCAAACATGGCGCCCAGCATGTGAAGGTCGTCGTGGTTGCCGGCGATGACCAGCGTGCGGTCGAGCCAGTCGCCCAGCGCCTGTCGCACCGCCTCGTAGCCCTCCGGAGAGGGGTCATGGCACAGGTCGCCGGTGAGCACGACCGCGTCGCAGTCCGGCGCCACCCGGCGGGCGTGGGCGACCACCGCTGCGAAGCTGGCGGCCGTGGTGACGTCGCGATGCTGCGCCTGCGGGTCGCCGAACAGGTGGGGATCGGATAACTGCACGATAGTAGCTCTCATCTGGTGTCGCTCAAGAGGGAAACGAGTGTGGCGCAGCAGCTGCCGGCCGGCAATGCCGGGTAATGATCGCGGGGTCCGGCGCGTCGAAACACATGGTCACGCGCGTAGGGATTCTCTGTCTGCTAGCCGCGACGCTGCTCCCCATAGCGGCAAGCGCACAGCGCGGCAGTGCTCAGGCAGCCACGACGACACCCCCGGCGGTCTGGCTGCAGACCGAGCTCACCGACGTCAACAGCGGCGAGACGTTTACCCTCGCCGACTTCGCAGGGACGCCCATCCTCCTCGAGAGCTTTGCGGTGTGGTGCCCGGTGTGTCTGTCGCAGCAGCTGCAGATCGAGGGCCTCCACAGCACGCCCATCAGCTTCGTGTCGGTGAGCGTGGACACCGACCCGCACGAGTCCGCCGCAGAGGTAGTCTGTCATACGCCGCACCACGGTTTCGCCGACTACGACCACTGGCACTACGCCGTTGCGCCGGTGGCGCTTACCCGGGCCTTGGTGAGTGCCTTTGGACCGGTGGTGGCCAGTGCGCCCTCGGCGCCAGTCATTCTGATCTGCGCGGATCAGTCGGCCCGCCTGCTGCGCAGCGGTGTGAAGCGGGTGGCGGAGTTGGAGCAAGAGCTGCAACGGGGCTGCGCCGCCTAACGTCACCGCGCTCCACGGCTGCCGCGCTCCGAAATAGGGGCATGCGCGATAGCCGCTCGCGGCGATTGACCACTACCTAGACACATACGCGAAGGGAGGACCCTGAACGCGTCTGCGGTTCTCGCGCTCCTCCCCATGGAGGTGCCATGAGGACCAGAGTCGCGGCCTCATTCGCGGTAGCCGCATTCCTATTCGCAGCCACGGTCGCCTGGGCGGGAGCAGAGTCGGACGCCGCCGCATCGAGCGAGCGCGGTATCTACCTTGCCGACCGAGGCATCATCGTCCCACCGGAAGAGATCTACGTCGACTCGCAGATCGCTTCCATCGACTACCGCTATCCAGAGCCGAGCGACGCGCTCGGCATGTATGTCTACGCCAGCAACCGGCGTGCCGGCGGCGGTCAGGAGCAGCTCCTTCACGTCGGCATTCAAGGGGGGCGCACCGAGTTCACCGATCTGCCCCCGCTGAACTTGGCCTTCGTCATCGACGTCAGCGGCCCGATGAACTCCCGGGACAAGCTCAGCTGGGTAAAGGACTCGTTCGATATCGTCGTCGACCGGGTGCGGCCGCAGGACTTCGTTGCCCTGGTGACCTTTTCCAACGAGGCGAGGGTGGTGTTCCCGTCCACCCGGATGACCGCGGAGGCTGCCTCCCGGTTCCGGCGGGCCGTGCGCGCGCTGCAAACCGAGGGCGGCACTAACCTGTTTGCCGGCCTGCAGGCCGGATATGCCCAGGTGCAGAGCAACTACCGCGGCAGCTACGTCAACCGCGTCCTGTTTCTGACCGACGGCCAGGGCGG
>CAJWOB010000396.1 GCA_913043885.1 uncultured Spirochaetaceae bacterium
GCCGTCGGGATAGAGCGTGTAGCGATGATGGTAGGTGTGGCTCATGGCGTACTCGTGGTGGTTCCACCACGTCAGCAGCGAGATCGGCACCAGGAAGAAGCGGTTGAGCCACCGGGTGCGAAACACGGTGCCGTGACCGAGCTCGTGGGAGGCCAGCCCGCGGAGAAACGCACCTACCGTGCCATAGCACCAGAGAGCGATGGCGAACGGCAGCCACATGCCCTGGACGAAGAAATACGCCGTTGCGACGCCGGCGGCCGCCGACAGCCCGAGGTGACCAAGCGTCTGCAGCGCCCCCTGCAAGTCGCTGCGACGCATGAGTTCGCGAAGGCGGGCAGGATCGATCGGGCAGCGATACCACTTCACCCGCAGCTCGCTCCGCACCCGCTCGAGCGGCGGGAACTCGCGATCCGCGTGATAGACCTGGCCGAATGCCAGGCGCTTACCCCTGACGAGCGAGCACGCGGTCTTCGAGCTTGGTCTGCAGATCGTAGATGCTGCTCATCCCCTCGTAGGAAGGATGCGGCATGCGCACCGGCACGTCCTTGAGCCGCGGGGTGATGGTGACGGAGCCACTGAGGAGGTGCGTCTCCATATCGTCGAGTCCCTTGTAGTCGACCAGTGGCCACGCATCGTTGGCGCAGATCTCTATGAGCATTAGCCGGCGGGGCGACCCAGACCGGTTGGGGGCCGATCCGTGCATGGTCCGGACGTGATGGATGGTGATGCCGCCGGCGGGAACGTCTATACGGACGCTGTCGGCTGGGTCGATCTCGGTGTCGGTTACCGCACCCACGAAGTAGCCGTTCTCGTGATGGTCGTGAATGGGGCCGGTGTGGCTGCCAGGCACCACCAGCAAGCCACCGTTCTCCTCGTTCAGCTCGTCGATAGCGATGCCAACGGCGAGGACGTCGTCGTTGGTGTGGGGATAGAACGCCCAGTCCTGGTGCCACTCCACCGGGCTGCCGAACCCGGCAGACTTCATATTCAACTTGGTGCCGCGGGAACGTATCCCCGGTCCGATCAGCTGATCGGCGATCTGCACGATCTTGGGGTGGCGCATGGCCCGGTCGTAGGATGGGTGCTGCAGGTGCGGCATCTTGATGCGGCGCACCCGCGGCTCGTCGGCGGTGTGTCCAGGCTCGAGGTCGTAGACATCGTCGTGTTCCGACCCCTCGCGGCTGTTGGCGACGAACTCGTCGGTGGTGCGGCGCAGCTCCTCTACCTCGTCCGCGGAGAGGACATCCGGCACCCCGAGGTAGCCCTGATTATGGTAGAAATCGATCTGTTTCTGGTCGAGCACGGCAACGCGTATGGTGCTGTCGGGACACCGAGCGGTCAACGCTTGTGGGGGCGATCATCGACGACAGCGACGCGCGCGTGCTGGCCCTGTCCGATACCCATATAGGCTTCGATAGCGCCGAGCGGCCGCGGAGCGACCGGCAGCGCCGGGACGCCGACTTCCATGCCAAGTTCCTGTGCGCGCTGGCTCCGGCGCTACGCGGCGAGGTGGACGCCGTGCTCGCCGCGGCATTCGATCCGCTGATCGAGGTCGCAGAGCGCGGAGTGCCGGTGCTGATCGTTCCCAGCAATCACGAGCGCGGCTCGCTGCCGCGCACCCTGTTCACCGATCATCCCAGGCTCCACATCTTCGACCGGCCCGGCTGCATTGACGTGCTGTGCGGAGCGACCACTGTCCGCTTTGCCGGCTTCCCGTACCGGCGCGGGCCGGTGCGGGACGAGCTGCCTGCCCTCCTGGCAGAAGCGGACTGGCGCTCAGACGGTGCCGATAGGCACGTGCTGTGCGTGCACCAGCTGTTCGCCGGCACCACCGTGGGGCTGCACAACTACACGTTCCAGGGCGCGGCCGACGTCATCCGACCGCGGGACGTGCCAGCCGAGTTCGAGGTGGTCGTGAGCGGCCACATCCACCGGCATCAGGTGCTGAGCCACGCCGGCGACGGCACGCCACTGGCCACACCGGTGGTGTTCCCGGGATCGATCGAGCGCACCGCATTCGCGAGGCGCCGGAGACCAAGGGCTTCTGCGTGGTGACGCTGCGCCGTCCTCCGGAGATCGAGTTTCGCCCGCTCCCCGCCCGACCGATGCACTATATCCGCCTGGCGGCGGACGTCGCCGACGCCGCAGCCGCGGTCCAGTTCATGACGCAGCGCCTGGCGCCGCTGGAACCGAACAGCGTGGTGAGGGTCAGCGCGGCTGAGGGTGTCCCCGACGACGTGGCTGCTGCGCTCGCCGCGCCGCGATTGCGAGCCCTGGCCCCGGCAACCATGCATCTGGAGCTGCGGATTGATTCGGCGCAGCAGCGTCCGCCTCGCTGGCGTCGTGGGCGCTGAGATCGAGGCATCGATACTCGGCCGTCTCGGTACCCGCCAGCCAACGACGCACCACCCCCGCCCGATCGGTCATCGCCCACGCTTCGAGGGGGGGCGTGGCCTTCTCTGTCGAGAGTAGCTCCTCGGCCGACAGCACCCCGGCCCGTGAAGACACCAGGTGTCCGCCGTCGAACAGGTAGCTCCAGGGATGGAGGGTATCGCTGTCGCGGATAGCCACCGGCGCCGTACTGAACCGCGACAGGAACTGCTGGTGGGTGGCGAAGCTGTGGCGGAGGGTGTGGCAGGAGTCCTGCATTATGCAAAATGTGTGTAGTGCAGTAACCTTGAATTGGGCCCCCCTGATATGCCCCTTCGCACCTCCATGCCCCACAGGTTTCCCCTCCCTCGTGCTGTGCAGCGTGACTCGGCCCGTCCAGGACACATCCTTGGCATATCATCGTGCGGCCAATGAGCGGGCGCGGACCGAGGAAACCCACTCCGGTGGGGAGGTCTGCGGGGCCCTGGGACCCCGGTGGTCGGTAGATATTCCAGAACACGTCAGAGTGCCGGTAGTATCGGTTTTAGGCACATCGTATGAGGCGGCACCCATATAGGGGCGGCCAGGCGTCCCCAGGTGTCCAG
>CAJWOB010000397.1 GCA_913043885.1 uncultured Spirochaetaceae bacterium
GGGCAAGTCCGCCTCTGAGGCCGCCGCACCACAGGTGCATCATTCGGTACAGGTCCCGGGCCACACCGGTTCGCTCGAGGATCATGGCCATGAACACGAACAGAGGTATGGCGACCAGGGTAAAGCTTTCCATGGTGCCCCAGATCTGGGAGGCCACCATGTAGAAGGAATCAAAACCCCAGGTGAAATACAGGAACACCACCGAGACGCCGCCGAGCACGAACGCCAGTGGCAGGCCCAGAAGCAGGAAAAACAGCAGTGAACCGAAGAACAGGAGCGTCAGGGCTTCAATGCTCACAGCTGATCTCCTTCAGATTCGGACTGTTGAGGTGTGTAGTAATCCAGGTTGAACGCCACGGCTATGTCTTCGAGCAGTTTCACCAGCCCCTGCAGAACCAGCAGTGCGGTGCCGATGGGGATGGCCAGCTTTACCGGCCAGATGGGTGGATTCCAGGCGGAATAGGAGGTTTCCCAGCTGGACATGGATTCCTGGGCCATGTCGATCCCGAACCACAGCAGGGCCAGGGTGAAAATAAAGAACACCAGGGAGGTCAATATATCCAGGGCCGCGCGCTTGCGTGGTCTCAGGTGGGAATGCAGCAGGTCCACGTTCACGTGGCCCCGGTGGGCCATGATGTAGCCGCCCGACATCACCGCGTAGAAACCGAACACGAATTGGGTGAGTTCGGTGGTCCACACCCGCGGCGCGTCGATCGCGTCCTGCGGCCCGCAACCGCCGTCGACCAGCTCGGTGGTGATCGCGGCAACGCAATTCGAGACACGGCGCCCCCCGCTGGCCCCGATGGCGGCGAACGCACGCAGGCTGCCGTCCTCTCGCGGCCGGAGCAGCAGCAGCGGCGACATGTTGTTGAGAGGCCGCTTGCCGGGCGCAATCGAATTGACGTGCCCGGGCACTGGGTCGAACCACATCATGCCGTTGTTGAGCACCACCCCGGATCCACCACCAACCACGCCGGAGCCGAACGCCGACATCAGCGTGTTGGTGAGCGACACGGCGTTGCCGTCGTGGTCCATCACCGACAGGTGGGTGGTGCCGGTCGGGAATGCCGGGCCGCTGCCAGGCAGGCGGGGCGGCGACGGCCTGCCCTCCTCCCGCCAAGGGTCACCGCTCTCGTACCGGCTCGGTGCCTTGCGCCGCAGGGAAGCGGCGCGACGCGCGGCGTACTCCGCCGCCACCAGCCCCCGCCACGGCACATCTACCTCCTCCGGATCGGCAAAGAAAGCGAAGCGGTCGGCCCACGCCAGGCGCGCGCAGCCGATAAATCGATGCCAGCGCTCGCCCTCGTCGCCGGTCGCCGGGGGGCCCGCCCGGTCGAGCATCTGCAGCGTCATCGCGGTGGTCATTCCTCCGGATGCGAACGGCGCGACCCGCACCGTGCAGTCCCGATACGCCACCTCGACCGGCGCCGCAGTCGCCCCTTCGTGCCAGTGGAAGGGCCGGTACGCCGCCAGATCCTCGACGGTGAGCGTGCCGCCCTGCTCACGGACCGCGTCGACCACCTCGCGCGCCACGTCTCCGTGGTAGAAGCCACCGGCACCCTTGCCAGCGATGGCCCGCAGCGTGTCGGCGAGGTTGGGCTGGCGCAGCCTGGCGGGCGCGGCGAAGGGCTCTTCGTCCGGGGCACCCCCCGGGGCCGGCACCTCGACTCCCACCTTGAGGTCGCCCCCTGACATGAAGGTGGCAGCCAGGTCGGGGTGGCGAGCCAGCTTGCCCGCTTCGCGGCCGATGGCCAGCACGTCGTACCAACCGGGAGCGAAGCCGCCGGCCGCCAGCTCGATCGCCGGCTCCATGACCTCCGCCAGCTCCAAGCGACCAAGCTCGCGATGTGCGGCGCACAGCCCCGCCACCGTCCCGGGGATCGCCACCGAGGTGGCGCCCTCGATGTTGGCGTCGCCCTCGACCGCAGGCCAACCGAACACGCCGGTCGCGGCTTCGCCGGTCAGGCGAAACATGTCGGCGCTGGCCGCGCCGGACGCCCGCATCGGGAAGCCGAACGCCCCACCGCGTTCCCCGATCTGGTAGACCAGGTAGCCACCACCGCCGATACCACTGGATGCCGGCTCGACCACGCCAACGGCGAAGGCAGCGGCTACGGCTGCGTCCATGACGTTGCCACCGGCGCGCAGCTGCGCCGTCGCGGCGGCGGTTGATAGCTCGTGCTTGGTCGCTACCATGGCGCGCTCGGCCACCGCCTCACGCTTGGAAAGGGATAGCCCGCTACCGGCGGGAACAGAGGAGGGCGCCATCACGAACGCCGATTGTAGCGACCCGCGGCCTTCGCCGCTGCGATCGGTTCCGGGGGGGGAGGTCTAGGCGACGGATAGGCGGTGGCGTACTGGCCGGTCGCCAACAGCACCAGGGTGCAGGCCTCGAGGTAGCGGATACCGGCGGCATCGAGCGCCCGCTCGAGCTCCGCCGACTCGGTCCCGGGATTGAGGATGACCCGCTGCGGCCGTAGTGCCACGATCTCGTCGATCATCGGTCTGATGTGGTAGGGCCCCACGTATACGGTGAGGGTGTGAATGCCCCGCGGCAGCTCCGCGAGACCGCGCGCCGCCGGGAGTCCTTCGATCTCGTCGTAGGCGGGGTTCACCGGCGTTACCTCATAGCCGTGAGCCTTGAGCGCGACTACCGCCTGATTCGAGTAACGGTGAGGCTTGCGACTGGCCCCCAGCACTGCCACTGCAGTGCCCGCCGCAACGGTGGTGTCGTCCTGCGCAGCCTGGTCCCGCAAGTTGGCCCGGTCGCTCGCACCCACGCTCATCAGACGGCCGCCTGCCGCGACATCTTACGTTGCGCCTCCACCAGCCCGAAGTATATGCCGCGTCTGGCCATCAGCTCGCGGTGACTGCCGACTTCGGCCAGTCGGCCCTCGTCCACCACCACAAGTCGATCGGCGTTGCGCAGCGTCGACAGCCGGTGGGCAATGACGATGGTCGT
>CAJWOB010000398.1 GCA_913043885.1 uncultured Spirochaetaceae bacterium
ACCCGGCCCGCGGTACGCCCGCCGGCTACCCGGCGCGCGAAGTGAGGGGCCTGGAGCTTGCGGAGCTGCGGGTACAGGAGGCGGCCCGGGCGCTTGCGGTTCTCGGCTCGGATACGCTCATTCGCCTCGCTCTGCCGAACGCCCCCTACTTCCGGGGGTTCCACGCCCGAGAGCCGGAGGACGTGGTGCGGGACTGGGGCGACGATCGGGTGGTGGGCCGCCTTGCCACCATTATCGAGAAGCTGCGGCCTCGGGCGGTGGTGGCGCCCGCGGGGCCACTGCCGGTGCTCGAGCACTTCGAGCACGAGGCCACTGGCCTGCTGGTGCGGCGCGCAGTGCAGCGGGTGCGGGCTACCGGTGTGCTGCCCGACGTTGCCCTGTTTACGTCACGAGACCCGCGCCAGCTCGACCCGCAGCCGGACTGGCAGCGCGTCGACGGCACCGTCGTGGCGACGGGATCCGAGCTTACCTATCGCCAGCTGCAGCTGCTGGCGCTGCAGCAGTATCACACCCAGTCCGACGCCACCGTGTTCGGCGTAGAGCAGCTGGCGGCATTCGGCCGGGAGTACTACGTGCTCGCGGTGCCCGGGAAGGATAGCAGCGTCGCGTCGCTCCTCTCCGTGGCGCCCGATGGGGACCAGCGGTAGGCTACCGCATGGCAACCGCATCCGGCACCGCCGCCCTCAGCGCTCCTCCTGAGCCGAACCTGCAGCGGGCGCTGCGCATCGTGACGAGGATGATGGCCATCCCCGGCCGCAGCGGCGAAGAGAAGCAGGTGGCCGCCTTCATCCGCGAGCAGCTCCGGGCTGCCGGCATTCCGGCCAAGGCGATTAGCGCCGACGACGCCCATCGCAAGACCCCGGAGCCGGGCAATCAGGGCAACCTGATGGTGGTGTTGCCGGGCACACAGCCGGGACCGCGCCGTCTGCTGTCCGCCCACCTCGATACCGTCCCGCTCTGCGTTGGCTGCAAGCCACAGCTGCAACCCGACGGTCGCACCATGCGGTCGGCGGTTCCCACCACCGGTCTCGGGGCGGACAACCGCGCAGGTTCCGCTGCTATTCTGTGCGCCGCCCTGGAGATAGCCGAGCGCAAGCTGCCGCATCCGCCGCTTTCCTTGTGCTGGTTCGTCCAGGAGGAGCCCGGGTTACAGGGGGTGCGACACGTCCGCGCCGCACACCTGGGCAATCCGCGGCTGGCATTCAACTGGGACGGGTCCAATCCCGTGGGCCTGGCGATTGCCGCAACTGGATCGCAGCGGATTCGCATCAGCGTGCGGGGCCTGGCGACTCATGCCGGTTCGGCGCCGCAGAAAGGGATCAGCGCCGTCGCTGCGGTGGCGCGGGCGATAGCGGATCTAGACCGACGGGGGTGGCACGGCAAGGTGACCAAGTCGGGGAAGAGCGGCACCAGCAACGTGGGCTTCGTGCACGGCGGCGGCGCCACAAACGTCGTCACCGACCTGGTAGAGGTGCACGCAGAGGCGCGCAGCCACGACCGTGAGTTCCGGCTCCGCATCGTCGAGGAGATCGAGCAGGCCTTTCGCAAGGCGGTGGACGAGGTAACCAACGACGCCGGACGGGCGGGCCGGATCACCTTCAAGGCCAGCCACGATTACGAGTCGTACCGGTTGGCCCGGGACGAGCCATCGGTAGCGGCGGCTGCCGCGGCGATCCGCTCGATCGGCCGCAAACCGGTGGAGGAGATCGCCCAAGGCGCCTTCGATGCCAACTGGCTTATCAGCAAGGGCATCCCGTCCATCACGCTGGGCACAGGCCAGCGAAACGTCCACACCGTCAAAGAGAGCCTCGTGGTGCGGGATTTCCAGACCGCCTGTCGCCTCGCGCTGCGGCTGGCCACCGGCACCGAGAACGGCGGGTAGCGCGTCCCCCACGGTTGGTGGGTCCCCGCAACGCCGTCATCTTCGACTTCGACCTGACGCTCGCCGATTCGGCCCGCGGCGCTCGGGAATGCAGCAACCATGCGCTGGAGGCGATGGGGCGCTCGCCACAGGCGGATACCGCCATCGACGCTACGGTGGGTCTCACCCTCCGCGAGGCCTACACACGGCTGACGGGGCGGCAGGACCCGGCCGAGAGTGAGCGCTACGCGACCCTATTCGTCGAGCGGGCCGACCAGGTGATGGCGGAGTTGACCACCTTCTACCCGGGAACGGCGCCGACGCTCCGCTGGCTGCGACGGCAGGGAATGCCGGTTGGCATCGTCAGCACCAAGCTTCTTCGCCGTATCTCGGGGCTATTGGAGAGGGAGGGGCTCGCCGAACTGGTCGCAGTTGTGGTGGCCTGGGAGGATGTCGATGCGCCGAATCCGGCGCCCGACGGGCTCCATCGCGTGCTGCGCGCCTTCGGAGACCTGGACAGCGCCATCTATGTGGGCGACAGCGTGGTCGATGCTCGCGCCGCCGTCGCCGCAGGAGTTCCGTTTGTCGCGGTGGGCACCGGGCCGACTCCTGCCGCCGATCTGTTGGCCCACGGCGCACGCACCGTCCTGGCCGACGTCGGCGCGCTCCCCGATTGGGTGGTGAACGAGAGGTCGGGATAGCGCTGCCTTTCCCCTTGTGCGTGCGGCGACCGCGTGGGAACATGCGCCGCGCCCTGGAGGCCGGAGGAGGTTCGATGTCTATGCACTACCACGACATTCCCGCAGAACTGAACTCGCCCTCGGGGGTCGTCCCGCCGCGCCGCACGCCGTAATAGTCGTTCGAGCTCGTCGTACCGCCTCCGAGGCTTGGTGCACGCCTGTGCGCCGCGTCCAACGGAGGAATCGTGCGGTTTGCGTTTCAGCCAACCCGGTTCGAGGGACCGTGGTTGGAGAGCTCCCTCATCGATCTTGCCACCGGCGGTTGGCTCGACGAGGTGCTATTCAGAGTCAGCAACGGCAAGGAGGCAACGGTGTACTGCTGGCGGGCGTCGGAATGGACCGGCCTCGATCTGC
>CAJWOB010000399.1 GCA_913043885.1 uncultured Spirochaetaceae bacterium
AACTGGCTAATAATGGGTTACTGCTGGCGTATGCGGAGTTGGTCGGCCGCCTCGGTCATGAGCGTACTGCATGGCTGTGCGGCACCGCCGGATGGTGGATGCCGGCCTACTGGTCGGTAGGCGCCGCCCGGGGCATGTCCACGGGCATCGGCAACGCCTTTCCCGACGTTCCGGGAAACCTGCTGAACCAGCTCGCCGACGGGTCCTTCACACCTGACGACACCTACTGGACCATGGTCCGCATCGAGCAGATCCGCCTGCGGGAAAAGTCCTACGTCGCCCTGGTGATCAAGTACCTGCAGGAATTGGCCGGACTCAAAGGTGGCATGAACGGAGACGGCTCCGAGCTGCCCGCCGACGTCAAGACCGAAGTCGAGAGACTCGTGCGTGGAGCTGGCTGGATCAGTTAACCGCGCGCGCCGCGATCATTCCGGCGCTTCAGGTAGCGTCAATCCAAGAACGAAACCACCGTCGACCCGCAGCACCGATCCCGTAACATAATCGGCATCGTCGCTGGCCAGGTAGGCCGCAGCCTTGCCGATATCCTCCGGGAGGCCCATACGCCCCCACGGAATCCGCTTTCCTCCCGCTTCCAGGTCTTCCTCCGAGGCGTATTTGCGCTCCCCCGGTGTGTTGATCCACCCCGGGTTGATGACGTTGACGTTGACATGCTGGCGGGCTAGCTCCGCCGCCATGGTCCGTACCCGGCCGAGGGTGCCGCTATCGAGAATGCGCTTGGCCTCGACGAACAGCGGCGCCCAACGCCGCGTGTATTCGATGGACAGGGGCACGCCGGCGTCGGCGCACGCCCGAATCATCCTGTCCGCGTCGCTGAGCGTGGTGGCAATCGGTTTCTCACACAGAATCGCCTTTACCCCGGCATCAACGGCAGCCAGCGTTAGATCGGCGTGCAGGTGATCGCTGGTCGCGATGCTTACGATTTCCGGCCGTTCTTTATCGAGCAGCTCGTCGAAGTCGCGGTAGGCGGCAACGCGGTCTAGCTCCGGCCAGTCCTCCCGGAACTCCGCTATCGCGTCTTCCCTGCGATCGCACACCGCCACCAGCTCGGTGCGCGGTTCCGCGACGTAGGCGCCGGCGTGCGACATGGGCCGTGGCCATCGCAGTGGGCCGTCGACCGCCGGCGCCCGCCCACCGCCAATCCCGGTAAGTCCAACAATCGCGGCACGGAGAGGCGCGCTCATCGGCGCCTCACTGCTACGTGGCGCAGCTCTGCCACGGTGCGGCATCCCAGTTGCCCCATCACGTTGCTCAGATCGTCCTTCAGAAGGCGCATCAGGTGATCGGCGCCGCGCGCGCCCAGCGCGCCGAGCGCATACATGAACGCCCTGCCGAGCAAGACGAAGTCGGCGCCGAGCGCGAGAGCCCGAGCGATATCCAGGCCGCCGCGCACGCCGCTGTCCAGGACCACTGCCGCGCGTTTGCCAATTCGCTCGACGATGGCAGGCAGCGCGTCCAATGCGGGTGGGGCACCGTCGAAGAGACGCGCGCCATGATTGGAGACCACCACGCCGGCGGCGCCGGCCTCGACCGCGAGATCGGCGTCCTCAGGATGGAGCAGACCCTTCACCAGGACCTGCCCCGGCCAGTTGTCACACACACGCGCAAGGTAGTCCCAATCTGGGGAACCCACACTCCACTCCGACGCCCGCTTGACGGCCGTGAATGGGGAGAACGCCGATGCGCGCTTCCAGTAGGGCTCCATCATGCGAAAGCGCGGAGCCCCATGACGAGCCACACCGGCCAGCCACGCTGGCCGCGCCAGGATCTGTGCCATCAGCGTCGGCGTAAGGCGAAAGGGGACCCTGAGGCCCGCCCGTCGCATCCGCTCGCGGCGGGCGTCGATCGGCACGTCGACCGTAAAGAGCAGTGTGCGAAAGCCGCCTTCCTGCGCCCGCCGCAGGATATCGTCGGCCACTACCGGATCGCGGGGCACGTAGAGCTGAAACCAGCCGAAGTCACCCGCAATCGGCCCGATGGTCTCAGTGTCTTGGCACGCAGAGGTGCTAAGCGAATATGGGACGCCATGATCGGCGGCAGCTCGCGCAAGGATGCGTTCGGCACCCGGCCAGATGAGCCCCTGCATGCCAACCGGCGCCGTACCGAAGGGAGCAGCGTAGTCCACACCCAGGAACGTGCTGGAAAGATCGGGTCGGAACGGGCCCCGCATGAAACGCGGAAACATCTCCACGTCGTCGAACGCGGCCCGGGTCGTGGCCAGAGCGCCCTCGTCGCCAGTGCCGCCGTCGAGGTACACCCAGGCAAAGTGGGGGATGCGCCGCTGGGCACGAGCTGCCAGGTAGCTCACACGGGGAAAGCGCAGATCCAACTTCCGCTGGCGCGCTCGTCTCATTCGGTGCCGTGCCCCAAGGACTGGCGCTTCCTGGTCCGCATTGTGCGGCAGAGTATCGCAGCGACGGCCAGCCCGCACCTATCGCGAGTGGACACGGTGCCCGACGATCGACAGCATGAAAGGCCGCATGCATAGCAGCGGCCTACGCGGCAACGACTTCGAGCTCACCCGCGACGGCGTTCCGGTCTCTCACACCGCGTTCTTCGCCGATCTCTCCGACACCGACCGCCTGGGCGTGTTCTCCCCCGACGGAGGCGAGGGCCTCGGTGCGTCACTGCTCATCCTCGCCCACGCCACGGCCTTCTACGACCGCTACCGAGCCCGCGGCGACGACTTCTTCGCCTACCCCGACTACTTCACTTTCCAGCGCCGGTCGCCCTGCGTGGCGTACGGCAGCTTCGACGTGTGGCCCGCTGACAAGAACGTCACCGTCGGTAGCGGCTACGGCGACACTCTCGCTGCTATCACTGACCGTGCCGTGAGCGTTCTCGCCGTCCCGGCGCGCAGCGCGCCGACGCGGCAGGAACGAGGCGCGCCGAACGACGCGGACGCCGATGCCAATCTCGATCGGTTGCGGCTCCC
>CAJWOB010000400.1 GCA_913043885.1 uncultured Spirochaetaceae bacterium
CCACGGTCATTCACGCGGTCCGCCTGATCGAGGATCTGCGGCAGCGCGATGCCGAGCTGCCCAGCCAGCGCCAAGGCATGATCCAGATCCTTTTCCGCCAGGCTGGCAATGGTCGACACGGGTACGAAGCGGCCATCACCTGTCTTGATGAAGATGTTCTCCATGTCCGTCGGATCGTTGATCGGATTGGACGTGGAGACGAATTTCACGTCATAGGCCTGATCGTTGATGAAAACCTGCCCGATCTTGCGACCGTCCAGCATGGCCTGCATGGCCGTGCCCAGTCCGTTGATGTCGATGCCGAGGTCGGAGGCGTCGATACCGCTCGCCTCGACCTCGCTCATGATGAGCTGGTTCAGCTCCGCCATCCTACAACTCCTTACTCGGACGGGAGCTTCCGGTGCAGCGATCGCCCCCACCGAGAGTGGCTGAGCAGCGTATACCGACAGTAAGGGCCGCTGCCATCACGAATCGACGTCTACATCGGGAACGCTCCGCTACGTGCTGAGCTGGCCGGCATCGATATACCCGACAGCGTCGAGGGGCGATCGCTGTGCGGGGACGACAGCCGCGCCCTCCTCTACGGCGAGCACTGGGAGGACGACCGCGCCACGCGCATGGTGCGCGACCATCACTACAAGCTCATCTACTACCCGGTCGGCAATCGACTGCAACTGTTCGATCTTGTCGACGATCCCGATGAGCTCCACGACGTGGCCAGCCAGAGGGCCATGACCCCGCACCGCGAGCGTCTTACTGCAGCGTTGATCGAGCGGCTGTACGGTGACGACCAGGAGTGGGTGGCAGACGGGACGCTCATCGGAAGGCCCGAGCCACCCTTCGTACCCGTGCCGGATCGCGGCATAGGCGGCCAGCGCGGGTGGCGGTTCGTGTAGCCGCATCGTCAGGCGGAAACGCGGTCTAGACGCCACACGTCCCCCGGACGCCACGCGGACTCTGCCCGGTGGGTGAAGTCGCGCCTGCTCAGCTCTGCCTGCTCCGGCGTGACGATGACCGCGCTCCCCGCCGCCAGGAATAGCGCGTCTCGGTGGACGTGAACACCGCAGGCGTGGCGCAGGCTCCAGGGCGTGTCCGGTAGCTCCTGCCAGTGCTCACCGTCGTCGGAGAACCAGACGTCATTGCGATTGCCGTCGGTCGCGACCTCGGCGGGGTGGTCCGCTATCCCACGGTGCCCCCCTAACACCCACAGCTTTCCGTCCCACGACGCAGTGTCGTGATACGAACGTGCAGGCCAGGGAGCCTCGCCCTCCGCGAGATGACGGGTCCACTTGCGACCGTCGGCCGAAGACCACACATCGTTATGGTAGAGGCGCGTCTTCAGTCTCGGCTGCTGCTCGAGGTCGTACCGCAGCGAGCTGAGCGTGGTTCCGCCTGTTCCAGTGTACCCACCGCCCAGAATCCACATCCGATCGTGGAGAACGGCCACCCCACCATTCGCCCCGGTGATCATGCCCCTGGGTGCCCATGGGGCGTTGTCCGTCACCAGCTCCCAGTGCCGGCCGTCCTGCGTTCGCCAGACATCGCGCAGTGGTCGGGGCGCCGGCGGGAAGGGCTTCCCTGCCTTCAAGTCCGCCACGAAGTTGGTCTGACCGGCCGCCCCCGCCTGACCACCCATCACCCAGATCCAGCCATCGAAGACGGTGACCATCTGGTTGCCGCGCTCCGCCCACGGTACGGTCGCGGCGACGAGCTCCCAGCTCACACCGTCCTGCGACTTCCACACGTCGTCGGGGATGCCGTTCTCGGCCCCGATTACCCACATGTGGCCGTCGTGAACCACCGCCCCGTGCATGTGCCTGCCGCTCCACGGCGCGGTGGCCGCCAGGGCCCAGCTGCCACAATCATCCGACCACCACACCTCCGAGCACACCTCGGAGTCGAAGGAGCCGGCGCCGGCGCCAGCGAGATCGGCCCTCCCTTCTGCGTACTGATTCCAGCCCCCGAGCAGGAAGAGCTTGTCCTGGAACGAGACCAGCTGCGCGCCGTCGCGGGGCGACCATGCCACCTCCGAGGTCACACAATTCCAGCGGTACGCGTTGGCCATAGATACTCCTCGGTCCCGACTCGATGGATGCTGCCGTTAGAGAGCCGCGTCCGCAGCCAGGATGCGCCACACGCCGCGCTTCCCCGGCGCGGTACCGTCTGCCGCCTCGTAGAACATCCGATACCGCTCCGAGCCATCCGGCCCCGGCACACCCGCTACACACATCTCCGACACCTTGGCGGCGCCGTATCTCTCCTCCGGTGTCAGCACCGGCTCCGGTTCGAGCCGCCAATCCAGACCATCCTCGGATACGGCGCTGAGGACGCAGGCGCGAGTCGGGTCGGGGTAGCCACCGTAGTACATGCGGTAGCCCCCGGTGGCGATCCGCAGCACCTCTGCCGCGAACACCGTCTGGTATTGGTCGCCGCGGTGCACGCGGTAGCCCGGCTCCAGCTCGAAGGACACCCCATCCTCGGAGATGGCACTGACCACGCCCTCCGGCCGCAGGCTGGCGTACAGCCGGCAGCGTCCATCCTGCAGGTAGACCAGACGTGGCGCGGCATAGGCGGCGCCAGGCGCGGCGAGCCGGTCGCCCGGCTCCACCCGCCAGGTGAGTCCATCGTCTTCGGAAATCGCGCTGCGGATGGAGCAGGGGTCGTCCAGTGTCTGCGGCGCGCACTCGAAGTACATGCGCAGGCGACCGGGCGCGTCGAGGACCGGGACCACCTCGGGCGAGGCGACCCGCGAATCGTCGGCACCCCCTTCCTGCGGAGACAGCCGAGCTCCGGACTCTGGCGCCCAGCGCTCGCCGTCGGTCGACACCGCGCTGAGGATGCGCGCGGTCGCGTACTCGTACTCGGTTGCCCCGGCCGCCCTTCCTGGGCGCGGCAGGATCTGTGTGTAGTACATTCTCAGCCGGCCATCCGCGGTTGGCACCACGTTT
>CAJWOB010000401.1 GCA_913043885.1 uncultured Spirochaetaceae bacterium
GGATATCTCCGACGCCCACCGGCTCGGCGTCGACGGCAGTGATGACATCCCCCACCGTGAGACCGGCCCGCTCTGCCGGGCTGTCCTCTCTTACCTCCACGATCAGAGCACCCTGCGCCTCGCGGAGGAACGGCTGCAGGTCCAGGTCGAACCTTGGACCACCGAAGAGACCGGGCATGGGCGCCGGCGCTTCCGGCACTATGCCGAGTAGCGGCACTTCCTCGCCATCCCCAAGGCGTACCCGCACCGTACGCTCCTCACTCCCGAATCGGTAGCGAATCTGCACTGCCTCGCGGGCGTGTTGCTCGAGCACCTCCACCAACTCGACGGTGTCGTCCACCGTGACCCCCGCCACCTCGAGCAAGATGGCACCGCGGGACAGGCCGGCCTTCGCGGCCGGGCCGTCGGCGGCCACGTCGAGAAGGAGCACGCCTTGGCGCTCCCCTTCCTGCGCCACAGCCAACGGCACGGCGAGCAGCGCGCCGCAGGCTACCAATGCGCACCGCACAGCCCACCGCACGGCACGCAAGGAAGCGGAAGTCAGTTCCATGGGACTAGAAGATAGCGGATAGAAGGGAAACGGGAACGATCACACGGTTAAGTTGCCACAACATTGGCAAACTTGTAGCCGGTGCCACGCACGGTGACGATGCGCCGCGGATGGGTGGGATCTGCTTCCAGTTTCTCGCGCAGGTGACGGACGTGGACGTCGACGGTGCGGTCGTAGCCGACGTCGGCGCGGTAGCCCCATACCGCCTCTAGGATCTGCTCACGGGTAACCGGGCGGTCGGGGCGGGATAGCAGATAGCGGAGCAGGCGGAACTCGGTCGGGGTGAGATAGACCACTTCGCCACCGCGATAGACCTGCAGCAGCTCCAGATCCACCACCACGTCATCGAAGCTCGCCCTCTCGTCGCTATGGGTCTGCGCCAGCTCGCCGTAGGCGCGGCGCAGCAGCGCGCGGATACGCGAAAGGAGCTCGCGGAGCTGATATGGCTTCACCACGTAGTCGTCGGCACCGAGCTCGAAGCCCAGCACCTTGTCGACCTCCTCGTCCCGGGCCGTCAGCATCAGGATCGGCTGGCGGTGTCCCGCAGCGCGCAGCTGCCGGCACACGTCGAAGCCGGTCGTGTCGGGAAGCCGCACGTCGAGAATGATGAGGCTCGGCCGGCGCTGTTCCACCATCTCTTGCCCGGCGTCGCCGCGGGCGGCCCAGCCGACCTCGTAGCCCTCCTGCACCAGAGCGTACTCCAGGCCCTTGGCCACCGCCTCGTCGTCCTCGATAAGGACGATAAGATCACTCACCCGGCACATCGGCGCCCAGATGGGCGACGACGACCCCTTGGCGACGCAGCTGGCCTAGTACGTAGGGTGCCACCGACGCGTGGACGCGCATGCCGGTGTCGCCATCGTCACGATCAATGATGGTGCCGGTCCTCCGCATCAGGTCCACTATGCCGGCCTGCGAGTAGGGTATTTCGGCGCGTACTTCGAGCAGGTCCGCGTCCAGCTCGGCTCGGATCTCCCGACGCAGGTCTTCGATGCCGTGCCGCTTCTTCGCGCTCACCGTCACCACACGCGCCCCCGGACCCGAGCCGGCCGGTGCAGCGGCGACGAGATCGGCCTTGTTCAAAACCTGCAGGGTGGGCACGTCCGCTGCGCCGAGCTGCGCCAGGACCGCCTCTGCCGCCGCACGCTGCTTCGCCGCCAGCGGGTGACTACCGTCCACGACGTGCAGCAATAGGTCGGCGTCGAGCGCCTCTCGCAGAGTGGACTGAAACGCGGCCACCACCTGGTGCGGCAGCTTCTGAATAAACCCGACGGTATCGGTAAGGAAGGCACGCCGACCGTCGCCGAGGTCGAGACGCCGGGTCAGTGGATCGAGAGTGGCGAACAGGCGGTCGGCGCCGGCGCGCCCCCGACTGCCGGTGGATCCAGCGGCCAGCAGGCTTGCCAACAATGTGGTCTTCCCGGCATTCGTGTAGCCGACCAGAGCCACCAGCGGTACGCCCGACTCCCGGCGCCTCTGGCGACGAGTGTCGCGACGGGAGGCCAGCTCGCCCAGCTGCCGACGTAGCGCGCCGAGCCGCTGGTCGATACGGCGACGGTCGATCTCCAGCTGCGTCTCGCCCGGACCGCGAAGCCCGACACCCACGCCGCCGCCGCCAGCGCCCCCACCTGCCTGGCGGGCCAGGTGGGTCCACATGCGCGTCAGCCGCGGCCGACGATACTCGAGCTGCGCCAGCTCGACCTGCAGCTTGCCCTCGGCGCTGGTCGCGTGCCGCGCGAAGATGTCCAGAATCAGAGCGGTGCGATCGATTACCGGCAGAGTCTCGGGGGCACGCCCTTCGATATTGCGCAACTGGGTCGGCTCCAGCTGGTCGTCGAACACCAGGGCCGTCGCTCCGACACGCTTCGCCCGCTCGATCGCCGCATCCAGGGCACCAGCCCCGACGAACGTGCGCGGATCTGGTGCCCTACGCCGCTGCAGGTAGCGGCCCAGCTCCTGGAGTCCGGCGGTTGCCGCCAGCCTGCCCAGCTCGTCCAGTGACTTGTTGCTGTCGGAGTCCGGATCAAGAGGATCGTACATCGCCAGCACAACGGAATTGGCGCCGATGAGGCAGATCACAAGAACCTCAAATACCGGGTTGCCGACAATCTCTTGGCACATCCTTCGCACAGGGTTGCTCCTCTTGAACACAAAGCAGGACGCGTGCAACAAATCGTCAGGGGCTTCATCCTGCCGCTGCGCAACCGGCGCAAGCTCTGCGTCCGGGTGCACCAGCCCCGGATCCTGAGAGGCGATCGTGATGGTGAGGTCGCTCACCTCGCCGTCGGGGTCGGTGGCGGTGACGAAGGTGCGGGTGGGCAGCCCCTGCTGAAGCTCGACCGTGCGCGCCAGGTAGGACTGCAGCGACACCTGCCCG
>CAJWOB010000402.1 GCA_913043885.1 uncultured Spirochaetaceae bacterium
CACTCCTCCGGTCCCGGGCTACTGACGAGCGACAGCGGCGCCTCGGAGCCGGTTCGGAGCCAATCGGCGACCGCGGCGGAGCCGCGGCTCCCGTCCGGTACCAACTCCGCCAGCAGTCGCGGGAGGGCACCGGCCTCGGTGGAGCGGAAGTTGCAGGCCAGCGTGCAGCGCCCACTGCTCCGCACCAGCTCCAGTCGTGGTACGACAAAGCAGTGGCTGCCGAAGTGTTCCCAGGCGCTGCCGACCGCCGACATCCCAGAGAAAGAGAAACCACCGTAGGCCCGCTGGGTGGCGCTGGAGCCGACCAGCCTAGATAGCTCGTCGACGACCCGCCGGTGATCGACCCCATCGCTGCCGCCGACTCGTGCTGCGGCGCCGATGCCTGCCGCGGCGCGCGTACCGTCACGGTTGGACCAGTAGCAGCTGGCATGGGCGGAAGCCTGCGTATGCAGTGATTGCAGCCACGCCAGTGGATCCTCCAGCTCGACCTCGAGCTCGGCACGTGCCAGCACCCCGGCGCGGGGCGGCTCGAGGAGTTGCCATTCCCCGGCGCGGAACTGCTGCAGTGCCAGCAGGGGGTCGGAGGAGCGCGTGATCGGACCGCGGTCGGGCACTAGTGGCTCGCCTTTCTCCCAATGTAGATGCTCGCGACGCCGAAGGTGAGCGGGATGCGTTTGGCGGCGGTAAAGCCGGCAGTCTGCAGCATCGCCACCAGATCAGTGCGTGCAAACAGCTCGACGGTACGATTGAGGTAGCGGTACGCGGCAACATCGCCGGCAATGAGGCCGCCCAGAACCGGCAGCACGTGACGAAAGTAGAGGAGATAGAGCGTTCGCAGCACCCGGGTAGCCGGTAGCGAGAACTCCAGGATCAGCGCGCGGCCCCCGGGGGTCAGCACCCGCAACATCTCCTGCAGCGCCTGCGAGCGATTCTCGACGTTGCGGAAACCGAACGCGATGGTAGCGACGTCGAACGAGCCACTCTCGTAGGGGAGCTCGGTGGCGTCGCCAGGCCGAAAGGCGACGCGCGCCGAGAGCCCACGCCTGCGCGCCTTCCACTGGCCCAGTCGGAGCATGATTGGCGCGATGTCGATGCCCTCGAGCACCGCCGCGGGGGTGGCGCGCGCTATCGCGAGCAGCAGGTCGCCGGTACCGGTGGCGACGTCCAGTACGCGACGCGGCCGGCTCGCGGCAACCAGGCGCGCGGTGTGGGAACGCCACTGCTGATCGCGGCGCAGGCTCAGTAGCCGGTTTACCGCGTCGTAGCGGGGGGCAAGCCCGTCGAACATTGCGCCGACCAGCGCGGCCTCGCGACTCGTTTCCAGCGGTGCTCTGGTCACGGGCAGTCCGCTGAGAGTAGGGAATGGCATTTCGTTAGGCAACGCGTTCATTCGCGGAGCATCACCCAGGCGTCGTCGTCCCAAGTGCCCTGTACCTGAGCTCCCACCTCCAGGGGTAGCGCCATCTCCGGTGACACCAGCGCCGTGATCTCCGCGTCCTCAGCGCCGCCCAGGCGTATGGTGACCGATACGAAAGGACCGTAGGGGGTAATAGTGGCCACCGTCGCCGTCAGCCGGTTCTCCGACCCGGGACCCATCACGCCGTGGGGTGTCGACGCTAGCTGCAGTGACAGTCGTGCCGGGTGGAGCAGTGCCCGGGAGACGCCGGTGGCGCCACGTACCCGCACCTCGCCGAGCGGGGTCCGGAACAGCTCAGAGGTGGCGGTGGGAATGAGCTCGAAGATGTTGCTAAGTCCCAGGAAGCGGGCAACGAACTCCGTCGCCGGAGCGCGGTATATGGCAGCGGCTTCGGCAACCTGTTCGATACGACCGGCGCGCATCACCGCCACTCGGTCGGCCACCGCCAGCGCTTCCTGCAGGTCGTGGGTGACGTAGAGCGCCGTTTGACCCAACGAGGTCAGCAGCTCGCGAATATCGGCCAGCAGCTGCTCGCGGAGCGGCCGGTCGAGTCCGGACAAGGGCTCGTCCAGCATCAGCAGTCGGGGGTGGGGCGCCAGCGCCCGCGCCAGGCTGACACGGCGCGCCTCACCTCCCGAGAGCGTATCGATCGGTCGGCGGGCGCGCCCCTGCATGCCGACCAGGGCCAGCATTCGGTCGACCGTGCGCTCCGCCGCCAGCCGCCCAGCGCGGTGGCGCCGCCCGATGCGCAACCCGTAGGCGACGTTACCGGCTACATCCAGATGCGGGAATAGCGCGTGGTCCTGGAACAGCAGGCCGAACCCGCGACGGTGTGCGGCGGTCGTATTCATAGCCTGCCCCTCCCACACCACCTCGCCGTCGTGGGCCTGGAGCCCAGCCACCACCCGCAATAACGTCGTCTTGCCACAGCCGCTCGGCCCGAGCAGCGCCAGCGTCGACCCGGCCGGCACCGCCAACGACACGTTCTCCAGTACCGCTTCATTACCGAGGCGAACGCGGACGTCCCGCAGCGAGAGCCCGCTACCACTCACGCCGCGTCCCCATCTGCATGCGTTCGACCAGAACCACGCTCGCGGCGGTTACGAGTAGCAGCACCCCGCTCAGCGCCAGGCCGGCTCCCTGATGGGCGGCGCCGGGCCGCGACAGTGAACGGAAGATGGCGGTGGTCATGGTCGGCAGCTCGGGCCGGCTGATCAGCGCCGTGGCGCCGAACTCTCCCAAGGAGATAGCGAAGGCGAATACCGTAGCCGCCACCACGCCCCGGCGAGCCAGCGGCAGCTCCAGCCAGCGGAAGGTCTGCCATGCCGTCGCCCCGAGGGTGCGTGATGCCTCCCGCAGCCGCTCCGGGATGCTGCTGAGGGTGACCACGAGGGTCCGAAACACCAGCGGGAATGCCACCAGGGTATGTGCCAGCGGCACCAGAACCGGCGAGGCGCGCAGGTCGAGCGCGCCATGCCGGTGATCTGCGAGTTGAGCATGCGCAGCGT
>CAJWOB010000403.1 GCA_913043885.1 uncultured Spirochaetaceae bacterium
TCGCCACCCGCATCGACGAGTTGCGTGAGCAGTGCGCGGCCGACGGGCGGGGGGTTCAGGTAATCGAGATCGCCGGCGGCCTCGCTCTGGTCCCCAAGGCGACGTTGTGGCCGTGGCTACGCGCCCGTTACGGCAAGCTGGCCGCCGGCAAGCTGTCGCGCGCCGCGATGGAGACGCTGTCCATCATCGCCTACGCGCAGCCGATCACCCGCAGCGAGATCGAGAGCATCCGTGGTGTCTCCCCCGATGGGATGATCCGCGCCCTGCTGGAGCGCGAGCTGATCCACGAAGTGGGCAGGAAGGAGGCGCCGGGGCGGCCAACCCAGTACGGCACCTCCAACGAGTTCCTGCGCAGCTTCGGCCTGGCCAGCATCGCCGACCTACCCAAGCTGGACGCCAACGACGCCGCCAAATTCGGCGACTGACCGGCGCGCCGGATGACGAGCATCTGAGGGTGCGGCTTCAGGTGCGGATGGCCCGCGCCGGCGTGGCCTCCCGGCGCGAGTGTGAACGGTTGATCCGCGACGGTCGGGTCGCCGTCAATGGCAAGCCGATTACCGCCATGGGAGTACAGGTAGGCGATGGTGACACCGTGACGGTGGATGGCCACGACCTGCCGGCGCCGCCGGCTATCTCTGGCGCCCGCTATCTTGCCCTCAACAAGCCACCGGGATATCTGTGCGCCAACAGTGGCGGGCGCGGACGTCCTCTGGCGCTCGAGCTGCTACCGGCGCCGCCGGCGACGCCGCGGCTATTCCACGTCGGCCGGCTCGATCTCTGGTCGCAGGGGCTCATCCTCTACACCTCTGACGGCGACTTCGCTCTACGCGCCAGCCACCCGCGATACGGGGTGGAGAAGGAGTACCTGGTGGTGGCAGACCACATCGACGAGGCCCACCTCCGCCGTCACGCCGGCCCGCACCCGCCGGGGGGGCTGGCGTTGGCCGCCTACCAGCTCCTGTCCGACCGTCGCGTTCTGATTACCCTCACCGAGGGTCGGAATCGGGAGGTGCGGCGCATCTTCTCCGGCGGCGGCATGCGGGTGGAGACGCTCGAACGGCGGCGGGTAGGGCCGGTGCGGCTGGGCCGCCTGGCGTCGGGCCACTGGCGGGACCTGTCCGAGAACGAGGTGCAGTGGTTCTTGGCACGCCGTGCGGTGGCGGTGCCGGCAGGTGCCCCGTGAGTGGCCGTCGCAGCGACCGCGGTGGCCGGCGGGACGGCGGCAGTGTCCGGCGCCGCCCTCCGCTGACCAGGGTGTTGGCGCTGGATGGCCCAGCTGGTGTGGGCAAGAGCACCGTCGCCGTCAGGCTCGCCGAGCGCCTGGGGATCCGTTGGTTCAGCTCGGGCGCCCTGTACCGCGGCGTCACCTTGCTGTCGCTGCGCGCGCCGGGCAAGGACGTCGTGGAGATCGCCGAGACCACCGACTGGCAGCTGCGCGGCGGCTCCCTCCTCGCTGACGGTGTGGATGTCGCGGCCCAGCTCCACACCGCCGATGTGGACCAGGCGGTGCCGCAGGTCTCCGCGGTCCCCGAGGTGCGCCAGGCCGTGCGGCAGGTGCTGCACCGCCTGGTCGGCACGCTGCCGGCCATCGTCGAGGGACGCGACATCGGTACCGAGGTGTTTCCGGACGCGCTGGTGAAGCTGTTCCTCGACGCCACTCCCGAGGTGCGGGCCCAGCGGCGCAGTCGCCAGCGACACGGCGAAGAACAGGAGGGCGCTGTCCAGAACGCGGCAGCGGCCCTCGAGCGGCGGGACCAACATGACCGCAGCAAGCCGGTGGGCGCTCTGAGGCCGGCTGAGGACGCGATAATCGTAGACACTTCGCGCTTGACGGTGGATGGCGTATGTGACAGTCTCGTCGCCGTCGTTCGCAAGAATGCCCCCCAAGGAGCCTTCTCCCCTTCGTATGAGTGATTCCCCCGAGGGACAGGTACCCGCACCTTCACAGCGGCTGCAAGAGCAGTACATCGACGCCATTGGCGAGATCGAAGAGGGCCAGATCATCACTGGCTCGGTCATCGAGGTCGGCCCAGAGCTGGTGTTCGTCGACGTGGGTCTCAAGTCCGAGGGGCGCATCCCGCTCGAGGAGTTCCGCACCGCCCCCGGTATTGGCGACGAGGTGCAGGTGGTTCTCGTACGCAAGGAGAGTCGCACCGGTGAGGTGCTGGTTTCCAAGCGTCGCGCGGACGAGAAGATCGTATGGAGCGCCCTCAAAGAGGCTGAAACCGAGCGCGAGCCGGTAATCGGCACCATCGCACGCAAGATCAAGGGTGGCTACGAGGTGGACCTCGGTGCCGCGCTCCGCGCCTTCGTACCGTTCTCGAAGGTCGATGTGATGCGCGTGCGCGACGAGGACGCCTATCTCGGTATAGAGACCAAGTTCCTGGTCGAGCAACTGTTCAACCGCGGCAAGGCAAACATCGTTCTGAACCGCAAGGCGTGGCTGGAGCGCGACGCGGCGCGCAAGCGCGACGAGTTCTACAGCACCGCCCAGGTCGGCGACGTCTACCGCGGTACGGCCAATACCTTCACCTCATTTGGCGTGTTCGTGGATCTCGGCGGATTCGACGGGCTGCTGCACGTCAACGATATGCGCTGGGGGCACGTCAGCTCACCCCGGGACATCGTCGAGATCGGCGAGGAGATCGACACCAAGCTGGTTCGCATCGATCGCGACGCCAAGAAGGTCAATCTCAGCCTCAAGCACTTCGAGCCAGACCCGTGGACCACGTTCGAGGATAACTTCCAGCTGGATCAGGTGGTCGACGGCAAGGTCATCAAGCTCGCCGATTTTGGCGCCTTCATCGAGATCGCCGAGGGCATCGAGGGGTTGCTGCATATCTCCGACATGTCGTGGGAGCGCAAGGTCGGTCACCCCAGGGAGATCCTGAACCAGGGCGACGAGGTGAAGGTAAAGATCCTCGG
>CAJWOB010000404.1 GCA_913043885.1 uncultured Spirochaetaceae bacterium
CGCGCCTGCTCGCCGACCTCGAGGCCGCGGGTGACGGCGAGGCCAGGTAGCCCGGTGGCGGCCCGCCGGAAGCACCGGCTGGGGCGCGCCGCTACGCACTTCTGCGCCGCGACGATGGCGGCGATAGCCGGCGCGCTGGTGCTCACCGGGTGCGGCCAGCCGACCGAGGCGGAGGTGTCTGCAGACGGCGGCGAGTCGCTGGGCGACACCGCCACCAGGCTGTCGCGGACTGGTAGCGCTGTCCCGGCGGGACAACTGCCGGTGGCGGAGGGTGCGCCCCCGCGCGCCCCGCTGCAGCGCGGTGAGGAGCTGATCCGCGTCGTTACCACCAACATCGACCTGGACGGCGCAGACGAGCAGATCCTCATCTTCAGAGATGGGCACTCCACCGAGCTGCCGATCAAGCTAGGCGTAATCGACTACGACAGTGTGCGCCGCACCTACTTCCGAACCTGGGAAGGTGAGACCGGAGCCACCAACGCCCGCACACTGGAGCTATCACTGGTCGACGTGGTGGGCGACCACGCCCTCGAGCTGGTCGCCCGAGGGATCAACGGGAGAGGGGACCAGACCATCGACATTTTCCGCAAGACGCCCTCGCCGGCGCAGATCGGACTGAGCTTCGCCATGATCCTCTCGGTGGAGGTGGCCGGCGTCATCGAAATCGAGTCCGCGGATCGTCCGAGCAGCTACGTGGTCGGCCAACGCAACGGTCCTTCCTTCCCGGTAGTCACGTTTGCCAGCGACCCGCAGGCCAACAACATCACCGACCTCATCAAGACCTCCTATTTCTGGGAGTACTCGGCCGGCCGCTATGTCGGCACGGAACCCGAGCGCATCCCCGGCGAGCAGGTGGAAGACACCCAGCTGCGCGAGCTGTACGCCAGTCGAGAGCCAGAGGGATTCGAGGCGCTGATTGCGGGACCGTGGTACCGGGTGCTGCAGGCGAGGCCGGGCACGCCGCTGGACCTGCGCATGGAAGTCATCCACTTCGATGTGGCCGAGCGACGGGTCTCCCTGTTCTCCGGCGACGTGCAGGAGATCTACATCTGGAACCTCTCCCGCCGTACGCTCTGCTGCTCGCTGCAGATCCGAGCCCACAACGAGTCCATCCCGTCGATCGAGAAGAAGATCACGGTAACCGCGCGGTCGTTGCGGGAGTTGCACGTGACCATCGAGGGCGTGCAACGCTCCGATCGCATCGAAGCCAGCTACGAGCGGCTCGACGACGAGCTACAGGCTCAGCTGGTCAACACCGAGGATCTACAGGCCAGTCCCTCCGGGCTGCAGCTCGGCGGCCTGTATCGCGACGCGAACGGCGACACCATCCTGTTCGAGGCGCCCAGCTTCACCTGGTCAGGCTCCGACCGAAACGAGACCGGTGGCTATGCCATCCACCAGATTGGCGAGCCGGTGCTGGTGATGCGGGTACTGTCCCGGAGCGGCCTTACGATCGCCCACCGCTCCTTCATCTTGCGGTACGACGAGCAGCTCAGCGGCGATCGGTTGGTGCGTAGCATCCTGCTGCAGCCAGCCAGCTTGACGGTCGACGGGCCCGTGGCCCGAACCGATCCGGCGCGGCGCTTCGAACAGGTCGAGTTCATCAGCGACGGCGACGATGCCTCCGCCGCCACCGCCAACGTCGTCATCGTGCCCACCGACGGGGAGGAAGCAGCCGACGCGTCCGCGGCAGCGGCCGATCAGTAGCCATAGACTGGGCGAAGGCGCCTCGGCGGCCGCCCGGCATGGCGCCTACGCAATCCGCCGGTCGCGGTGCTAGCCAACGCGAGCAGTGCTAGCCAACCGTAGCAATTCGCAGGAACCCGTCGTAGCCTGCTGCGCGCAGCTCGTCGAGCAACCGTTGCGCCGCCTCGCGCTCGAGACTGGCGCCCACCAGGACGCGGTGGATGTCAGCGCCCTCGACGGTCGTAGAGGCCTCCACCTGCGCCGGGAAGCCAGCCTGCCGCAACTGGTTGGCGATGTGGTCGGCGTTGACGGCGTCCCGGTATGCCCCGGTCTGGATGGTGTAGCCCGGAGCTGGCGGCAGCGCGGCCGGCGGCACGCGCTCCGCCTCCCCTCCGGTAGCCGAGTCGTCAGCCGGTGCCGCGGTGAGCTGCTCGAGCGCGGGATACGCCCCCCGCAGCAACACCTCGGGAGCCGGGAAGGGAACGACAATCGGCAGCTCCCTCCCCCCTGGTGAAGCGGCGTTGCCGTCAGTCGAGGAGAGCGAGGCCAGGTGGCGCTCGGGGCTGGCGGGGTAGCGGGCTACCAGGAGAGCGAACGCCTCGCCGGCGGCACTCTGATCGCCCGCTGCCCAGGCGTCCACCGACCGCTGATACAGCGCCGCGGCACCATCGTCGGCGACAGAGACGCCGCCTTGGCCAGCCCCATCGGCTCCCAGCTCGCCCGCCAGGCGCGCTGCGCGAGCTGGCTCAGCCGGAGTGGCCGGCGCGGCGCTCAGCAGCTCGAACGCCCGCTCGTGGCTGCCGCTCAGCTCGGCGAAGTCGATCGGCAGCATGCGCAGCGCCGCCGCTTGCTCATCGGACAGCGATGCCGCGTGTACCGCGATCACCCGCTGTACCGACTCGGGGTCCGGATCTAGTGCCATGCGCCGCAGCAGAACCGCGAACAGGTCGTCGCTCTCCGCATTCTCGCTGAGCCAGGCCTCGAACGCCGCACGCGCCTCGTCGATGCGGCCCTCACTCACCAACCGATCTGCGTCCAGCTGCGGCAGCTGTAGCGCCGCCAACGGAGACGACGCCAACGCCAGTAAGGCGATGGCAAGCGCGACAGCCAGTCGGCGCGGCAGCGTGGGCGCCCAGTGGCCGATCACTTGCCGCCGCCTGCGCCGCGGCGGCGCGGCGTGCTGCGCTTGGACGAGTCACGGCGGCTGGGCTTCTCGGTACCACCCCCACGCTTCCG
>CAJWOB010000405.1 GCA_913043885.1 uncultured Spirochaetaceae bacterium
GAGCCAGTCGAGGCGCAGCCTGCCGCCCGCGTCGAGGTGGTGGGGTTAGATGCCGCCTGCCGGGCGCAGCGCTATGACCTGGCCCGACACGTACACCAGGGGTGTGGCCAGCACCTGAGTGTGCTGGTACCGGTTCAGCGACACCCGCAGTGCCGCTCCGGGTGGGGCCAGGGCGGCCGTTCGCCATCGACCCTCCCGGTCGTAGTAGGCGACCGCAACATCCGGCTGCAGTCCGCTCCAGGCAACCGGTAGCTGCGGCAGCAGTACTGTGGTAGTTGCCCCCAGCCACTGGCAGCCGACCAGCAGCGGCACCAGCAGCAGCAGCAGGGCGCCGCTGGCGGCGGCCACCCTCGTCCACGCTCGACACCTACCGCGTGCTCTACGAGAGCGTCTACAACGCGTTGCGCCAGAAGGGGCAGCTCGAAGAAGACCCCTACAAGAACGCCGACCAGATCCCGGAGGTAACCGTGCCGCCGCGCGATCGCTACCCCGAGCCCGCTCGGCGCGTGCAGATGAGCAATCGCTTCGCCGCGCTGCACACCCAGCTCGAGTGCGTCAGCGGCTTCTACAGCTTCACCACCGAGTTCCTCGACCTCGCCCGCGCCGCCACCCTCGGCGAGTTGGTGCGCTACGTGGACTGGGCCCACCTCGGTGCCGGTGCACAGGACTTCATGACCGCCGAGCTCGGCCGGGCGGTGGATACCGTCCGCAGTGGCAATGACAACATGTCCGCCAGCATCCTCAACGACGCCAGTCGTGAGCTGGCGGCACTCACTACACAGGTCATCGGCGACCTGCGCGCCCTTGCCGCCTTCCATCGCCAGTACTAGAAACTGATGCTACGCACGACTGTGCTCGACCAGGTGCTGGCCGACGTCGACGACGGCAAGCGACCGGATGGCGAGCGCCTGGTGCGCCAGATGAAGCGGCGCCTCCCGCAGACGGGGAGCGGCCGCGCCTTCTACCCAGAGTTGGCGCAGGAAGTGCTGGGGGAGGAGATTGGCAATGACGTGGAGAGAGCGCGTCGCAAGGCGCTGGTATCACTCGCGGTACGTGAGGAGCGGACCACCGGCCCCGACCTCAACGCCGCCCGGTTACTGAGCCTCGAGAACGCGATCCGCAGTGTCGTCGCGGTGGCGGCCAGCCTGCGGAGCGCGGCCGGTAAGTCGGTGCGCAACGAGGCGGTGATGCAGAGTCGCAAGCGCAGCATCGGGGAGCGGCTGCGGCGCTGGCTGGCCAAGGCGGCTAACCGGGCACCCGCACCCAAGGTGTACGACGTCGACTTCGAGGATCCCGCTACCGGCGCCATCCGCAGCGAACGCGTGAACTTCGCCGAATTCGTGGTAGCGATCCGCCGCCGGGTACGCGTGCTGGCCGCCGCGGCCGAAGAGGGCTCGCCCACCTACGCCAAGCTGCAGCGCGCCGACGAGACGAGTCTTGCCGACTTCCTGCAGCACAACCTCAACGACCTGCGACTGCTACATCGTCGCGCAAGCGCGCCCGGCGCCCACTTTGCCTCGACCGCTGCCCCGGCGCAGAAGCGGTCGCTGCAGGGGATCAAGATCGAGATGAGCGCGGTCAAGAACGGCCTGGCGAAGGCTGCGCAATTCCAGAGTGAATACCTGGCGGCGAGTGAGGAGCACGAACAAATGCAGCGGCTGGCGCAGGCCAGCGACGGCAGCTAGCCGTCCCTACGCTGGCGTGTGGCTGTGGCGGGCACCGGGGTAGAGGCCCAGCAGCCGGTAGCTGGCGGTTAGATCGCGCAGCTCCTCCATCGCCGTCTCGAATGCCGCTACTTCATCCAGGTCCAGATCGACGTAGAACATGTACTCCCATGGGCGCCCAGGGATGGGCCGCGACTCGAGCTTGGTCATGTTGAGCTCCCGGTCGGCCAGCACCTGCAGCGCGCGAAACAGGCTGCCCGGTTCGTCGAGCGCGGAGAATACGATAGAGGCGCGGTCGGGTGCGGCACCCTCACTGGGATCGTGGCGGGCGCTGGCCAGCACGACGAACCTGGTGTAGTTCTGCGCGTTGGTCTCGACGCCTTCCGCCAAGACGCGCATGCCGTACTCGGCGGCGGCGGCTGGACTTGCCAGCGCCACCTGAGCGCTGTCGCCATCGGAGGCGACCTTTGCCACCGCCCCAGCCGTGTCGTAGTACGCCACCCGTTCCCAGTCGGGGTAGCTCTCCAGGAACCGCGCGCACTGCGCCAATCCCTGCGGGTGGGAGATGAGCCGCGCGATAGCGGCCAAGTCGGCGTCTGGCGTGCCGATGAGGCACCACTCGATGCGCGCGCGCAGCTCACCAACGATGTGGACATCCGGAAACTGTAGGAGCAGATCGTAGTTCTCGTGGATCGAGCCGCTCAGCGAGTTCTCGACCGGAAGCACTCCGTAGTCCACCTCTCCCGCCAACACCTGGCGGAACACGTCGGCGAACTCGCGGCTTGGCACCGGCTCCGGCTCGGCGAAGTGATGTCGCAGCGCATGCTCGCTGTGCGCCCCCCGCTCTCCCTGGAAGGCGACGCGCAGTCCCGGCTCCGTCACCGCCGGCGGCGATGCACCGCGCGGCGCTCGTGGCGGACGTTCGACCTGCTTCTCCAGCACCGCTGCGAACCTGTCGATGTCGCGCATCATCTTCTCGAACTGCTGGGGGAACAGTGATTGCGGACCGTCGGAGAGGGCGTGCTCCGGATCGGTGTGGACCTCGACGATGAGACCGTCGGCGCCGGCGGCACGGCGCTCGGCGTTTGTGCGGATGTGGATGGCGTGAACGAGTGTGTCGTCTGCGCGAGCGGCAGTGAACGCACTCTTTGCTTGGGTGCTCGCCGTCGATGATCTCTCGCCCGGACCAGCCCTGCACGAATAACTCGGCCCACGATTTCTTGTACGCGATGCTGCGCTCATGCGACCCGCCGGG
>CAJWOB010000406.1 GCA_913043885.1 uncultured Spirochaetaceae bacterium
CGTCGAGCCACCAGGCGTCACGTAGTATCCCCTCTTCCACCTCTATACCCACGACCACGTTGGCGCCGCCGATGAGGAACTCGTCCCGCCCGTCCCCGTCGATGTCACCGGAGACCACGTCGGTATGCGAAGTCCCGACGGCGCTCAGCTCTGCCAGCACGGAGCCGTCGACGGGATCGAGCAGCTGAGGCCCGCCGCGAGTCGAAGCCAGCAGCTCCAGGTCACCGTCGCCATCCGCGTCGCCCACGCCCATCAGCGCCGGCACCTGCGTATTATTCTGGTACTCGGTCTGCCAGATCGTCCCGCCGCCGCCGTCCAGCACGGCGTTGAGGTAGGTGTTGTGTCCCCAGATCAGCTCCGGGGTCGAGTCGCCGAACAGGTCGACCACCGCGGGGAAGGCGTAGCCAACGAAGCCGGCGCTCTCGAACATCGGGTTCAGTCCGGCACCGTAGGCCTGACGCACCACCTGCGCCTCCCCGGTGAGGCCGTCGACGATGTGCAGGCGGTCCGGCCACATGACTACGATCTCCTCGAGCCCGTCGCCGTCCACGTCGCCGGCGGCGCTGGGATGGCCGCCCAGGCTGCGTGCGCCGCCGTCTCCACTGTAGCCGTTCGACGCCCAGACGATCGCGCCGCTGTCGCCGTCGAGAAGGAAACCGATCTCGCTGCCAAGCTTGCCGCGGCGCATGGTAGCGAACACATCCAGCCGGTCAGTCGACCGGAAGTGGCCAACCCCCCAATAGGACAGGCCGCTGAAGTTCCAGATCGGCATGCTCCCGTCGACATCGGGGAAACGGGTGTGCCAGCGCACCTGGCCGGCTGCCGATACAGAGGCCAGGCCGGCGTCGCCCGCCGGCGTCTCGCGGGCAAACAGGACCTCCAGATCGCCGTCCAGCTGCAGATCGGCGGCGACGACGCCCCAATGGAACGGGGCGTTGTTGGTCTGGCCGTAGCCGGCCATGCTCCAGCGCACCTCCGGCTCCTCGTCCGGAAGGCGCGGCGCTGTCAGACAGACCACCTCCTGCGTCCCGGCCTGCACCACCACCTCGACGCGACCATCCCTGTCCAGATCGGCGACCACCGGCGTGCCGGCCGGCGTGAAGCCCTGTCGCATCCACAGCAGCAGCTCGCCCCCGATTCCTTCAACCTCCACCGCTTCGGCGGAGCCGCGGCCGCGCAGCTGAATCAGCGCCTCCATCTCCGCATCGCCGTCGCTCTCTGCCACCGCAGCCGCTTCGAGTCGAGCGCCCGGTGGTCCGTGCACAGACCACAGCTCGCTGGCGCCGCCCGCGGCCAGAGAGAGGGCGAAAAGCACCTCCGCCGCACCCTCTGGCGCCACCGCGAAGAAGTCCAGAATCCCGTCGGCGTCCGCGTCTCCGGTCGCCACCGTGCGCCGGCCGTCGGCCGCGCCGGTGTTGATGTTCGGCGGCAACGAAGCGAGCTGGCGCGTGCTGTAGCGCCCGTAGGGCAGCCGCCAGCGAACCAGCAGCTCGTCGCCGGCCAGCGTCCAGACCTCGAGCGGCGCGTAGGTGGGCAGTGCTTCCCCAGCCACCTCTGACACGAACAGCTCCACCTGGCCGTCCCCGTCCAGGTCGGCCATCCCGTGCAGGTAGCGGCCCGCGATATCGTGCCGGGTATGACCGGTGATTGCGTCGATCACCACCACGTGCCAGCGGCCGTCACCAGCATCGTTGTAGATACCGTAGGCGACGTCGAGGCTGCCCTCGCCGTCCACGTTCACTAGGTTCAGCGGCCCGGGCCGCACGATCTTGGTCGACTGAGCGGTCTCGGTCTGGATCTCCCGCAGCCAGTTGACCGACAGCCTGCTGCCGTCGTTGTCGATCACTTCGGCGTGCATCTGGAAGTCGGCGACCACCGCGAACTCCGGATAGGGATCGTCGTCGATGTTGACGGCGCCAACCCAGCCGTAATTGCGAAAACCGTGGTACTGGAGCTGCATCTTCGTCGCGCCGGTGGCCCCGTCGAACACCAGGATCCGATAGTGAGTGGCCACCGCCAGGTCCAGCTGGCCGTCGGCATCAGCGTCGATGACCACGACGCTGGGCCCCCAGGTGTCGTGGAACTCCTCGGTCTCCCAGACCACCCGGGCCTCGCCGCCGTCGTAGGCGGTGAGCTTACCCTTCTGGGGTCCCGTGCCGCCGTCCCTGAAGGAGTCGCCCATCTCGAACCGCTGCAGCCCTTCTACGTCCTCCAGAATCTTAGCGACCTTGAAGACGTTGCTCGCCGGCATTGTCGTCAGGGTGCCTTCTCCGCTCAGGTCAAAGGCCTGAGCGCCCACAGTCCAGGGCCGGCCGTCGCCGACCTGGCCGAGGTCGACCTGGTCCGGGAACGGCAGGTCAATCCGCCGCGGCTCCCGACCGGAGTGTACGACGATGAAACCCTCCCACGCTGCAATGTCGAAGCGCCAGGCTTCCACCGGTCCGGACGCGCCCATGTTCCCGACGCCTGTCGCCCGCCCGCTCATCTGCCTGTCGCCGCGCAGCTGCAGCCACTGCCCGGCCCGCGCCGGCGCGGTATCCTGGCAAACCAGGATGGCCAGCACCATCCAGGCCAGCGCGGTGCCACCGCGGGCCGACAGTTCCTTTCTGTTCGGCTTCATGTCGTCAGTTCCCTTCCCCCGCCGTTACCGTGTCCAGGCAATAGAGTGCGGAATCATCGCCAATGAAGAGAATCTCGATCGCCCCGTCACCGTCGACATCGGCCAGGGCCAGATCACCCGGTTGGGCCGGAAGCTCCAGCTGCCACAACGGCTGCGGCTCTCCATCCCGCTCTCCGACGGCGTGCAGCACGGTTCCGCTCGAGAGCAGGAACTCGTCGCGGCCGTCGGCGTCGATGTCGGCCGAGTAGACCGGCACCGTCGGATTGCCCTCCAGCGGCCAGTCCCATCG
>CAJWOB010000407.1 GCA_913043885.1 uncultured Spirochaetaceae bacterium
GGGCCAGCAGGCCCCGCCTACCGGCCCCTGCTTACCGCCTGCGGAAGGCGGTGTGACACGCGGCACAGCTCCCGCCTATCGCCCGGATGTCCACATCGCGCATGCTGCTGGCGTCGGCCGTTGCTGATGCAGCCGACTGCTGCGCGCTGGCATGACGCAAGAAGACCGCCGAGTCGCCGGCCTCGTAGCGGAACCGCGACTCCCCAAAGGGATATGCGTCTGCGTGCTCCTCCTCGAACAGGAGCGGTAGCACCCCCGCGAGCACCGACAGGCTGAGCGCCGACGATTTCGCCGCCTCCAGATCCCCGTCGCTGGACGCCGCGCGCATAGCGGCAAACTCGGTGTTGATGGCCCACATGGCCGCCTTCCGCAGCCCGACCACGTCGTCGCTCCTCGTGTTCATCGGATCGACCACCTGGCTGGTAGCAGCCACCGATACGACGGCAAGCGCGATCGCGCCCACGAACACTCGTCGTATCACTCTTTCCCCCCTTGTGTGGCGAGCCGGATCGGCGCGTCGACGCGCTAGGCCGACGACAGGACGTCACGCATGGTCTCGCCGATTATCGACGGCGACTCGACCACGGTGGCTCCCGCCTCGCGCAGGGCGGCCTGTTTGGCACTGGCGGTGCCTGCCGCCCCAGCGATGATGGCGCCGGCGTGGCCCATCCGCCGTCCGGGTGGTGCGGTTGCTCCGGCGATAAACGACACCACCGGTTTGCTCATCTCGCGCACGAACTCGGCGGCTTCCTGCTCGGCGGTGCCGCCGATCTCGCCGATGAGCACCACCGCGCGCGTACCAGGGTCTGCCTCGAACAGCTCCAACGCCTCGCGCTGCGATGTGCCGATAACCGGGTCGCCACCGACGCCGATGCTGCCAGACTGACCGATACCCAGCCGACTCAGCTGGTCCACCGCCTCGTACACCAGCGTGCCCGAGCGCGAGATAACGCCGACGTCGCCGGGTCGGTAGACATCGGTGGGCATAATGCCGGCCCGCGCCTTGTCACCAGGTGAGATGACGCCGGGACAGTTGGGGCCCACCAGCCGGGTGCCGCTACCGCGCAGGTAGCGGACTACCCGCACCATGTCGAGGGTCGGGATGAACTCGGTAATGCAGATGACCACCGGCACGCCGGCGTCGGCCGACTCGATTATCGCGTCGGCCGCAAACGGTGCGGGAACGAACACCACCGACGCGTTGGCGCCGTAAGACTCGACCGCCTCGCGGACGGCATCGAGCACCGGCACCCCGTCGACTTCGCCGCCGCCCTTGCCGGGGGTAACCCCGGCCACGACGTTGGTGCCGTAGGCCTTGCTTATCGACGCCTGCAGCTGTCCGGCACTGCCGAATCCCTGAATGACCAGTCGGGTGTCGCTGCCGAGAAGCACGCCCATGCTAGGCAGCCTCCGCGGCGGCGGCCACCGCCTTGCGCGCAGCCTCGGCAAAGCCGTCGGCCCGAATCAGCTCCACGGCTGCCGCATCGAGCAGATCGGTACCCTTCTCTACGTTGGTGCCGGCCAGGCGCACCACCGTCGGCTGTGGTAGAAGCCCTTTTTCCTTGGCCTCCACGAGACCAGCGGCGATCACATCGGTGCGAGCCAGGCCGCCGAAGATGTTGATGAGCACGGCGCTGACGTCCGGGTCCTCACCGATGATCTCGAGCGCGGCGACCACCGCCTCCTGCTTGTTGGCGGTGCCGATGTCGAGGAAGTTGGCCGGCTCGCCGCCCTCGAACTTGATGGCGTCCATGGTCGCCATCGCCAGACCGGCGCCGTTGACCAGGCAACCGATGTTGCCGTCCAGCTTCACGTAGTTGTCGATGCCGGCGTCGTGGGCCTGCAGCTCGCGATCCGGCTCCTGGGAGCGATCGCGGAGCGATACCACCTCCGACTGGCGAAAGGTGGCGTTGTCGTCGATGGAGAACTTGGCATCGCCGGCCAGCAACTTGCCATCGGCGGTAACCGCCAGTGGGTTGATCTCGGCAATGCTGGCGTCGGTGGCCTCGAACGCCCGCACCAGTGCCATGATCATGTCGGTGCCCGGCCGGAGCAGGTCGCCCCCCAGCCCGGTGGCCAGGCATAGCGCCCGTGCCTGAAACGGCTGAAAGCCACAGGTCGGATCGACGCGCTGGCGGTGGATCTGGTCGGGGGTCTTGGCTGCCACCTCCTCGATGTCCATGCCCCCGGCCGCCGAGGCTATCACCACTGGCATGGCTGCCGAGTTGTCGATGATGACGCTGAGGTAGATCTCCCGGTCGATGGCGATCTGCTCTTCGACCAGCACCGCCCCCACTGGAAGTCCGGCCGGCCCGGTCTGCCCGGTAACCAGCTGCATCCCCAGGATCTGCTCGGCGGCCTCGGCAGCTGCCTGGGCGCCCTCCACCAGCTTGATACCGCCAGCCTTGCCGCGAGCGCCGGTGTGCGCCTGTGCCTTGATAACCACCGCTCCACCGAGCGCCTCGGCAGCCTTGGCCGCCTCCTCAGGAGAACGCGCGACGCTGCCGCGCGGAACGGGCACGCCGTGACTACTCAGCAGTTCCTTGGCCTGATGCTCGTGTAGCTTCACTGTTGCGGGGCGTAGTATACCTGCCCCCACTTGCGGAAGCACAGCCGGGCACCTACCGTTGATGTGATGGCGGGGACGTCGACGCAGTCGATCGCGGCAAGTTTGCGGTCCGCCACCTCATCAGCAAGTGGCTGTCGGAGCTCGGCCTTACCGACTGCGCAGTGCGCTGGGAGACCGACGTCGCCGCCGACGCCTACCACCTGCTGGTGCTACGCGACGATCACCCGGTGCACAGCTTCAGCTTCTCCCGCGATCAGCTGGTGCAGCCGCTGCGGCCGGAAGTGCGGCGCGGCATCAAGGAACGGCTC
>CAJWOB010000408.1 GCA_913043885.1 uncultured Spirochaetaceae bacterium
TTTGCCGCGGTCTTCGTTCACGTGGCCGGGGGCCCGGAGCGGTGGCGGCAGCGGTTTCGGCCCGCTGGGCACGGTAGTCGCTCCAGCCGCCGGCATAGACCACCGCCTGCCCGCCGCCCTCCCGCCGCCACCGCGGCACAGAGCGGATGGCGCTGGGCGTTGGCAGTTGGCGTGGCGCAGGGCCTGGCGGTGTTGCCGGGGCTGTCGCGTGCCGGCGTGACCATAGCGGTCGGGACCGCAGCCGGCACCGAGCGCAGTGCCGCTGCGGAGTTCTCGCTTCTCGCTTCGATTCCCGCCATCGTCGGCGCCCTGGCGCTCACGCTGGGCAACGCTGCGGAGATGAGTGCTGACGTCAGCGTCACCACCCTGCTGGCCGCCACCGCCGCCGCCGCCGCGAGCGGGTATCTCGCCCTTACCCTACTTCTGCGCCTGGTGCGCGGTGGCCGGCTGCACCTGTTCGCGCTGTACCTGGTACCCGTCGGAATCTGGGCTCTGCTGCAGGGCTGACGGTGCTCCGGTCGCCTCGGGCGCCTGCCGATACTCAAACAGGAGCATGGACGGTAGGGGCGGGACGTTCGGATATGGCATGGCGACGCTGTTTGCGCTGGCCGGCCTGTGCTGCGCCGGAGCCCTGCTCGGCTTTGCCTTGCTCCCGGGCGGCGCCGACAACCAGCCGCTGCTCTATCCGCTCGGGCGCACGCTAGGCGAGTCCTTCCTGTGGGCGGCCCCGCTGGTACCGCTGCTGCTGTTTGCATTCAGCTTCCTAGCGGCGGCACGCGTCGGTGCGACCACTACCGTCGCCTTCGCGCCTGCCGGCCTGGTGGTGCTTACCCTCGGCACGCTGGCGCAGCTGTCCGCCGACCCGCACGGCACGCAGCTGACCGCTGCCCTCAGCGGCGCGTTTGGGCGCCCACAGAGCTACGTACTGCTTGCCCTTGCCCTGGCGCTCGAAGTGCTGGTGACGGTTGCCGTTATCCAGCGAGTGGTGACTCCCGTGACCAGGCGGCGCTCCCCCCTCATCACCGACGGTTCGGAGATCGTGGAGCTGCCGGAGATCCCCGAGCTGACCCCCGGTGCCGAGCTGACCCCTGGCGCCGAGCAGCCTCATGAGGAACCGGCGGCCGACGACGCGGGGGATGACTGGCCGGCCTCGGTGCCAGCGACATCTGCCGAGCCCGATCTCCCGGCCGGATGGGAACCCGCCGCCGAGCAGCACGAGCCGAGCGCCCGTGGAGAGGTGGCGGAGGGCGCCACTGTGCTCCCAGATTCGCTCGCCCTGCCTGCGCCTCCCGTCGATGCGGTCGGGACGGAGCCAGGTCCGCCTGTTGCGCTCCCCGCTCCTACTACCGCAGCAGCGCCGGTCGCCGACACGAGGGTGACGACCGCGCCGCGTCGTCGCGGCAAGTATCATGTGCCGGTGGAGGGTCTTCTCGACGACTACGACACCGAGCACCACTGGAAGATCGACCGGGACACCGAAGAGGCGGCCGAGGTGCTGATGGCCACCCTCGCCGAGTTCAAGATCGAGGCCGACGTTACCGGCATCCGCCGCGGTCCGGTCATCACCATGTTCGAGATTCTGCCGGCACCTGGCGTCAAGATCTCCCGCATCGTGAACCTGGCGGACAACATCGCGCTTCGCCTCGCCGCGTCCCGAGTCCGCATCGTTGCCCCAATTCCCGGCAAACACGCGGTGGGCATCGAGGTGCCCAACCGCCATCGGGCCATCGTCAGCTTCAAGGAGATGGTCGCGCTCGACGACTTCACCACCGGCAAGGCCGCCGTGCCGGTCGTCCTCGGCAAGGACATCACCGGCGAGGCCAAGATCGTCGATCTAACCGCCACCCCACACCTCCTCATCGCCGGAGCCACCGGCTCCGGCAAGTCGGTGTGCGTCAATTCGATTATCTGCTCGGTGCTCTACAGCCGGAGGCCGGACGAGGTGCGGCTCATGCTCATCGATCCCAAGATCGTCGAGCTCAAGTTCTACAACGACGTACCCCACTTGCTCACGCCGGTCATCACCGACCCGCGCCGTGCCTTCCAGGCGTTGCAGTACTGCCTGTGCGAGATGGAGCGCCGCTACGCGCTACTGGACGCTCAGGGAGTACGCGACATTCGCTCGTACAATCAGAAGGTGGCCGGTGAGGCTGCCGGCTCGCCCATTCCCTACCTGGTCATCGTCATCGACGAGGCCGAGACCATCCTACGCATGCGGAAGGACACCCGGCACAAGTCTCTGAATGGCATTCGGCAGATCAGCGACGACGCGAGCTCGTATCCGGGGCTGCTGTGGCTGTTCACCGGAACCCCCGACTTCTTCGACAGCCGACGCGGCGTGCAGGGCCTGGAGCCGCTGCACGACCGCATCAAGTTCTCCAAGACGGGCAACTTCGCGAGTCGCAAGCAGCCCCAGCTCGAGCTCAAGCCCTTCGACCGCGAACGACTCCTCGGCGTAGCCCTCAAGCTCCGTGAGCTGTTCCCAGCCCAGCATGGCGTGCGGGTGACCGCGCGCATGGCGGACGGATTCGTCGAGCGGCTGGTGGACGAGGGAGGGCCGATCCACGCGCGGCGAGTCGAGCAGGCGCTGCACCTCGTGCCCGAGCCCACCCAGGTCGAGCTTCACCGCGCCAACCAGATCGGTAGGCCAATACCTCCGTCAGACGGAATTTTGACGCGTAGCAATTCTCAGACTTGATCGGGCTGGCAGGTGTGCGGGTGTGGAACTTCCTGTATGGCGAGAGCTTGACGGTTTACTACCTGAAGGAGCCGGACCTGCCGCGGGACGAGTGGGAGCGCATGGGCAACGGCGCCATCAAGCCCGTCGAGTGGTGCGCTCACTGCTTCCGCCGTTCCCTTGCTTGCC
>CAJWOB010000409.1 GCA_913043885.1 uncultured Spirochaetaceae bacterium
TGCGCGTGCTCGAAAACCAGGGCAAGGGCGCGGGCGGAGAGATCCAGCTGACCGACGCCATCCCCGAGGAGATCCTGCTCCGGGTGCAGACTGCGGCGGCCACCGCCCTGTGTCGCCTCGGCCGTATCGTGGCCACCGACGACGGCGTGGCGCTGGCGCCAGACCTCCCCCTCGACACTGAGCTGGTACACCGCCAGGTCTGCTACGCCCCCCGGCCGCTCGCGGCCGGCATCGCCGGAACTGAAGGTGCCGCGCTGCTCGCCATGACGAAGCTGACCAGCAGCGACGATGCCGCCACCGTCAGCGCGCCGGCCAGCTAGGGTCTTGCCTCGGTGCCAGCGGCGCAGATCGAGTTCGCCACCGCGACCGACGGGACAGCAACGGTAATCGTCAACGGTACTGCGATTCACTCTCGGTACCATCCAATTCGGGAGGCCCAGCGACTTGTAGCCGGCCAGCTCCGCGAGTCCGTTCCCGAGACGGTTATCCTGTTCGAGCCCGGTCTTGGCTACGCGGCGGCGGCGATCCGCCAGTCCCTCCCGAACGCGAGAATCCTGGCGATCACGTTTGAGTCCGCCATCGCGGAGCGGGCGATGCCGCTGCTCCGGGAGTGTGGCGCTGAGGTATGGAGCAGCGACGGGGTCTCCCTCGACCGCTTCCTCGAGCGCCACATCGACGATCTCCACCTCGCGTCGCTGGCGGTCGTGGACCCGAGCGTGGCCGCTCGCTGCTTCCCGGAGGCCCACCGGGAACGCAGTGAGGTTCTCCGCGACGTGCTCGCTCGTCAGAAAGCGAGTGTCGCGACCACGGCGGGATTCGGTCGCCGCTGGCTCCGCAACGCGGTTGACAACACGCTGCGCATCGAGCGCGTGACACCGCTGCCGACGGTGCAGCGACCGCTGGTGGTGGCGGCCTCGGGGCCCTCGTTGGAGGAGGTGGCCCGGCCCCTGGCAGGCCTCCGACGCCACTTCGAGCTGTGGGCACTGCCCTCGGCGCTCCGCGCGCTGGCGGCAGCCGGCCTGGAGCCCGACCTCGTCGTGGCCACCGATCCCGGTTACTACGCCACCGCACACTTCTTCCGCCAGCGAGTAGCGCGCGTGGCGATGCCACTGAGCGCCGCGCCCCTGCCCAGCCGCGCACAGCCGGCGGTGTCGCTGTTCGCCGAAGGCCACGGCTTCGAGCACGATCTGCTGGCCGTACTCGGTATCGATCTGCCGGTAGTGACACCGGCCGGCACCGTTGCCACGACCGCTATCAAACTCGCCGAGCGCTGTGGCGCGCGCTGGATCCTCCTAGCCGGGCTCGACCTCTGCTATCGCGACCTTCTCGCCCATGCCCGCCCGAGCCTCTCCGCGGAGCTGCTCGAAGAACGTGCCCGGCGCACCCGCCCCTACCCCACCCAGCTACTCGCCCATGCCATGGATCACGCTCCGGAACGCGTAGCGGTAGGCGGCTCGGTCATCCGGCGCGGCCCGGCCCTCGACGCCTACGCCAGCTGGTTCGACCGGGTGGCGAAATCGGCTGCCACGGTCGCCCGCCTGCTGCCATCTCCGATCTCCACGGGGGGGCTGCGCGAGCTGGAACCTGCGGCACTGGAGGGAGCGTTGCACGCCGCCGTAAGCGCCGCCGACCGCGTCGCCGCACCGAAGCGTGACATCCAACGCGGCCGGGCGCTGACATGGCCGTCCCAGCATGCGCGGGTGGCGGCCGTGGGTGGGCTGCTCGCCGACTGGGCACGACAGATAGCCGCCGCTGGTCGCGTCCCTACCGCGCCCGATCAGCTGCGGGGGACAGCGGTGTGGCATCTGGCCCACTACTGCGAGACCGCCGAGCTGCTGCGCTCGCGCACCGCGCTACGACGGGGTGAGGAATGGGTGCGAACGTGGCGCAAGGCCCTTCAGGGGTGCCAGCGACTTGTCGACAATCTAGACGCGAGAGTGCGCGCAGCCTGACGCTGCTCGCGGCAAACCTCTCCGCCTGCGACCTTGGCAACGATCGCACCAGTCCGCAGATCGGTGCTCGCCCGCAACCTGGCTGCGCTGGAGGTGCGCAACACCGACACCGTAGCCCGGCTCGTGGCGGCGACCCCGCGTGATGTGCGGTTCGTTCACAGCAGATCCGGTCATCGAATCCCGGAGCTGACCGGCGACGTCAGCGGGCCGACCGCACTGCACTCGCGCTACGACCCGATTCGGGAGGCGCATCGCCTCCCGCAGTTTGCCCGGCACTCGCACGGGTTCTTCGCGTTTCTGGGTCTTGGTGCCGGCTACCACATCCGCGAGTTCCTGGATCGCGGCACCACTACCGGCGCTTGGATCGTCGAAGCGGACGCCGGACTAGCCCGGGCAGTCATGGAGCAGGTCGACCTCACACCTATCCTGGCTGATCCCCGCACCACCCTGCTGGTAGGCGAATCGGTCGACGCCGCTGCCAGCAAGCTCCCGGCCGCGTATCTGCCGGCCGTGGACGGCGATCTCCACACCGTCAACCTCACCTCCCTCACGCGCGTGCGCCCCACCTACTTTCGCGAGCTGATAGCGGAGCTGCAGCGGGTGATGGAGCAGGTGGCAGTCGACTACACCACTCAGGCTGCGTTTGGCGGGAGGTGGTTCGCCAACATCCTTGCCAAGGTCGAAGAGAAATACCTGCGGCGAACGGTTGTTGTTCCGGCGAGGCTTTTTCACCAGCAGCTTCCAGTTGCCGCTGCGCAGGCCCTCTAGATCACCGCGAGAAGTGTAATGCAGGAATTCCTCACGAGGGGAATTTTTCTCTGTGCCCTTCCAGAGACCAGACACATCCAAGCCATCAATTTTTCGGCCCTTGGGCAGGGCCTTGCCGGTGATGGCAGCGATAGTGG
>CAJWOB010000410.1 GCA_913043885.1 uncultured Spirochaetaceae bacterium
GGCAGCTTCGGCCCGACGCCCTGCCAGGCGACTCGATGGAGTACGGCCGAGTGATGCGCGTCCCCAACGGATCGGGCACGCCGGCCGCCGGCTCGCTCCTGCTCTACGATCGCCTGTGCACCAAGGCGCTGGACGAATACCACACCGTCTACGGCCAGCTCGCCCAGCGCATGCTGATGCCCGAAGATCGCTCCTGGGTCACCTTCGAGCTGAATCCCGAGGCCCGCTGGCACGATGGCCGGCCGGTAACCGCCGGCGACGTCGCCTTCAGCTTCCACGCGCTGCGGGCGGATGGCATTCCGTTCTACCGGTCATTCTACGCCAACGTGGACACGGTGGAGGTGCTCGACCGCCTGCGGGTGCGCTTCCGTTTCAAACCCGGCGTCAACCGGGAGTTGCCGATGATTCTCGGTCAGCTGCGGGTGCTGCCGGAACACTACTGGAAGGAGCGCGACTTCGCCGCCACCACCCTTGAGCCACCGCTGGGCAGCGGCCCGTACCGCGTCGCCGCAGTTGAGGCCGGCCGCTCGATCACCTATGAGCGGGTAGCCGACTGGTGGGGGCGCGACCTGCCCGTGCACCGGGGCCGGCACAACTTCGATCGCATTCACTACGAATACTACCGCGACAACACCGTTGCCATCGAAGCCTTCAAGACCGGCGAGTACGACCTCCGCTTTCTCGGCAACTCGAAGGAGTGGGCCCTAGATTACCGCGACTTCGAGCCGCTCGCCAAGGGCCGCATGCGCAAGGAGCGGGCGCCCCACAGGCTGATTCGCGGCATGGACGGCTTCTGCTTCAACACCCGACGCGCCAAGTTCGCCGACCGGCGGGTGCGGGCGGCGCTGGCCTGCGCCTACGACTTCGAGTGGACCAACGACAACCTGTTCTACGGGCTCTACACCCGCTCCGACAGCTACTGGGGCAACTCGATCCTCGGCGCCACCGGCCTTCCGACGGGTGCCGAGCTGGAACTGCTGGAGGCCTACCGAGGCCGGATCCCGATGAAGGTATTCACCTCGGTCTACGCGCCGCCGAGCACGGTGAAACCCGGCTCTCTGCGCGCGAACCTGCGCCGCGCCCGCGCCCTGCTGGACGAGGCCGGTTGGCGGATCGTCGATGGCCGGCTGGTGCACGCCGACAGCGGCGAGGTGATGGCCATCGAATTCCTGCTGGCGTCGCCGCATTACGAGCGCGTCCTCGGGCCCCTAGTGCAAAACCTAGAGCGCCTCGGCGTCGCCGCCACCGTGCGTACCGTCGACGCGGCACAGTATCAGAACCGGATCCGCGATTTCGACTTCGACGTCATCGTCGCCAGCTGGCGTCAGACCCTGAGTCCGGGTAACGAGCAGCGCAACTTCTGGTCGAGCGCGGCCGCTGCTCCCCCGGGCAGCCGCAACTACGCCGGCATCGGCGACCCGGTCGTCGACGAGTTGATCGAGCGCCAGATCGCCGCCTCCGACCGGAAGACCCAGGTGATGGTCACCCGCGCCCTGGACCGGCTGCTGCTGTGGGGCCACTACGTCATCCCCGGCGCCCACAGCCGCGAGCACCGGTTCGCCTACTGGAGCAAGTTCGGCAAGCCGGCCGCGCCGCCGGCGAACGGGCTCGGCTTCCCCGACACCTGGTGGTACGACGCCAAGCTGGCCGCCGCCCACGGATTCTGATGGTGCCGGTGATCGCCATCCTGCTCGCCACCGGCGCCTGCTGGGGGTCTGGCGGGGTCTACCGCGGCCACGGCATGGCCCTGCACGGCGAGCTGAAATACGGACCCGGTTTCGCCCACGTCGACTACGTCGATCCGAACGCTTTCAAGGGGGGCGAGATGCGACTGGGGCGCAAAGGCACCTTCGACACCCTCAACCCATTCATCCTCAAGGGCGTCGGCGCCCCGTACTCCGGCAGCCTGCCCTACGACTCGCTGCTGGGCACGACCCACGACGAGCCATTCTCCGCCTACGGCCTGCTGGCCAAAACGATCGCGGTACCGGACGACAACAGCTGGGTGCTCTTCGAGCTGCGGCCCGAGGCACGCTGGCACGACGGCCAGCCGATAACGCCTGAGGACGTGATCTTCTCGTTCGAGCTGCTGCGCACGCAGGGCCACCCGTTCTACCGCGACTACTACGCCGCGGTGGACACGGTGATTAAGGTGGGCGACCATGGCGTCAAGTTCGCTTTCGGCGGCGAGTTCAACCGCGAGCTACCGCTCATCGTCGGCCAGTTCGGCATCCTCCCCCGGCACTATTGGCGGGATCGCGACTTCGGCGCGACGACACTCGAACCACCACTGGGAAGCGGCCCCTACCGGATCGCCGCGCTGGAGGCGGGCCGCTTCGTCACCTTTGCGCGGGTGGCCGACTACTGGGGCCGCGAGCTGCCGATCAACCGCGGGCGCTACAACTTCGATCGCTTCCACATCGACTTCTACCGGGACGAGACGGTGCTGATCGAGGCGCTCAAGGCCGGCGAGGTCGACGTGCGCCAGGAGACCAGCGCCAAGGCCTGGGCCACCGCCTACGACATTGCCGCCGTGGCGGCGGGCCGGCTGATCCTGCAGGAATTCCCCCACCAGCGCCCCACCGGCATGAAGGCCTTCTGGTTCAACACCCGCCGCGGCAACCTGGCCGATCGCCGCGTGCGTCAGGCGCTGGCCTACGCCTTCGATTTCGAGTGGACCAACGCAACCCTGTTCCACGGTCTGTTCGTGCGCACCACCAGCTTCTTCTCCAACTCGGAGCTGGCCTCCGTCGGGCTGCCATCGGGGCGGGAGCTGGAGATCCTGGAGGAGTACCGCGGCCGCATCCCGGCCGCGGTTTTCACCACCCCCTACCAGCCA
>CAJWOB010000411.1 GCA_913043885.1 uncultured Spirochaetaceae bacterium
GGGCGCGGGTTCCGCGTACCCGGCGGAGGCCTCTACTCCACCCCACAAGAGATCGCTCGATTCGTCGCGGCGCTGCACCCGGACTCCGACCAGGCTCTGCTGCGGCGCACGACCCGACGTCGGCTCCTCGCTACCGCGAGTCGCAAGTCGGAGGAGTGCTCGCCGGGCCCCTCGAACGGCTACGGCCTCGGCGTGGAGCTGTATCTGCGCGACCGCGGCGACGAGGACGAGCCGGAGCTGCTGGCCTATGGTCACCATGGCGACATGGCCGGCTACGCTGCGGTCTGCCTGTGCGACCCCGCTCGGCAGCTGACATTGGCCATCTGCAGCAACTTCCGCGGTAGCGAGGATATAGGCGCCGGACCGGCCATCGACCTGCTGCGCCAGCTCTAGCCACGATCTCGACGCACGGCAGGGTAGCAGCCCACGATCCCGGGATGAAGACGCTGATCTGGATCCTGCAGCTCTTTCTGGGCGTGTACTTCGTCGCGGTCGGCATAATGCACTTCGTAGTGCCGGATGGGCTGCCTGCCTTCATGAGCTGGATGTACGAGCTCTCCCAGGGGCTGCACATCTTCTCTGGCGTTGCCGAGATACTGGCCGGTATCGGGTTGCTACTGCCAATCGCAATCCGTCCCCTGCGTCCGCTCATCCCACTGGCTGCGCTCGGCCTGGTGGTGGTGATGATCGGTGGGGTCGTCTGGCACGCCACACGCGGCGAGGCGGTCAGCATCATCAACAACCTGGTGATGGCTGCGCTAGCCGGCTTCGTCGCCTACAGCAGGTGGCGGCTCCACCCCCTCGACTCGGCGGCTCCCTCGAGCTAGATAGAGGTTCCGCTCAGCCCGCCCGACGCGCCTCTTCCACGTAGGATTTGCTGGCGTGATAGATGAGCGGGTTCTGCGCGTCATCGTCTAGCACGTCACCGACGGTAAGGCGGTCGTAGTACTCCGGGGGCAGCACGTTCCTTTCACCGTTGAACGTGGTGCCGTCCGGCATATAGGCGCAGGTCATGGCGCGTCGCCACCCCGGGGTCATGTTGGCCCCGGCACCGTGAGCGGTAAGGCCATTGTGAAACGAGCACGCCCCAGCCCGCATCGTGGCCGCTACCGGCTCGGTGTCCGCCCACTCCGTGTAGGTGTGGAACAGGTCGCCGACTCCCTCGCCGATGCCGACGGTGTCGAAGCGAGCCGTGCGATGGGAGCCGGGGATGAAGTGCAGACAGCCGTTCTTCTGGGTGGCGTCGTCGAGCGCCACCCAGATACTCAGCGCCTCGCGTGAGTGGTAGGACCAGTTCGGGTTGTCGAGGTGCCAGCCGGTGGGGTTTCCCCACGGCGCTTTGTTCAGCGCCTGATCGTGCCAGATGCGAATGCCGTCGGTGCCGGCCAGGTCGCACGCCATCTTGCCGATGCGGTCGTCGAGCATAAGGGTGCGCACCTTGTCGTTGTCCATCCACAGGTTGATGCGCTGCACGAACACGCGGTCGTAGTAGCTGGTATCGCGGTCCTGCCAGCCCTCATCGTCCTCCCTACCGGCCAGCTTGGTTCGACCGCGACGCTCCACGGCCTCGTCGACCGCCTCGCGCCACAGCGCCAGCTCCTCGTCGGTTAGGAAGTCGTCGATGACGACGAAGCCTTTTTCTCGGTAATGGGCGACCTCTTGGTCGCTAACCTGCCATCTCATCCGTTGGCTCCAGTGTAGCGGTCGCCGCTGGCATCTTCGCCCCGCGATCGGGCGCGCAGCTCCTCGTGGGCAAGCCAGTCCATGGCGTCCAGCAGCATCGCATCGCGGCGCGCCGTGTAGGCAGGGTGGTCCCAGCGGCTGCGCACCTCATCGGGGTCGTCGCCCACGTCGTACAGCTCGCCCCGCGGGTGGGCGCTGCCAGGCTCTGGGACTGGCGAGTGATAGACGCTGGTCTTCAGATCGTCACGAAACCACATGGTGCCGTGAATGGCCGGGTCCCACGGGCCCCGATACCCGATCTCCGGCTTGGCAACCACGCCGAGCGCGTCCAATCACATTATCTCCTACGAGATGATGACTTACGAATGAGCCGCGACGGATTCGAACCGTCGACCCACAGCTTAAAAGGCTGTTGCTCTACCAACTGAGCTAGCGGCCCGGGCGGGGGCGCCGGCGAGATCGCGGCCGCGAGGGCCGTGGGGCACCGACACCGCAATCTACGTTTGGTGCTGGCGGCTGTAAAGCGAGCGGCCCCGCTAGAACGAGAAGCCCAGTCCCAGCAGCACGTTGTACAGCGGTGCGAGGCCGGGCTGGGCCGACTGTTCGGTACCGAACATGCTGAGGTTCAGCTGAAATACGGATAGGTCGAGTCCGAGCCCGGCGGCGAACAGCCCCTGGTTGAAGCCGGCGCGTAGCGCCAGCGCCTCGAGCATCACTATCTCGACCCCCAGCCCGACGTGGAGGATCGGGTTGGTGGCCTCGGTCGGGTTGGTCCAGAAATCGAAGATGTCGTCGTAGGTGAGCAACACGTTGAGTTCGGAGAACGCCTGCTGCACTCCCATGTCCGGCGACCACTGCATGCCGGCGGCGACGTTGATGGGCGCCACCGGCGTGGCGGTGGAGGTTGCCGGCACCGAGTCGAGGAAGTCCTGCGTCGTGGCGAAGCTGCTGCTGTTGATGGGGGTATACAGGTCGCGCCCCACCAGCCCAAAGCTCAACACATCGCCAATCTGGTAGTGAATGCCCAGGTCGAATCCTACCCCCACGTCGAGGGTGAACGGCTCGTCGAGGATGATGCTCTCGTCGAGGTCGAAGGTCATGAACCGCTCGAGCGTGGCGTTGCCCCACACCTGCTGGCCGCCCTGCGCGACGAACT
>CAJWOB010000412.1 GCA_913043885.1 uncultured Spirochaetaceae bacterium
GCGTGCAGGCGCTGGCGTCTGCCGAGCGGGTGGCCGAAATACTGGATGCCGACATCGAGGTGCAGGAGATCGCCGATGCGTCGCCGCTGCCAACCATGGCCGGCGAGGTACGCTTCGATGAGGTCACGTTTGCCTACCCAGACACAGAATCGGCCCCGGCAGTTCGCGATCTGAACCTCACCGTGGCAGCGGGTAGTACCGTCGCCCTGCTGGGTGCCACCGGAGCGGGCAAGAGCACCGTCATCAACCTCCTGCTCAGGCTCCATGACCCCACCCACGGCAAAGTGCTGATCGACGGTCACGACATCCGTCATGTGACGTTGGCGTCGCTGCGCACTCAGATCGGCGTGGTGCTACAGGACAGCGTCCTGTTTGCCGCCTCGCTGCGCGACAACATCCGCTTTGGTAGGCCGAACGCCAGCGATGCCGATGTCGAAGCGGCGGCGCGCGCCGCGCAGATCCACGACTTCATCTCCGGCTTGCCGGAAGGCTACGACACCGAGGTAGGCGAGCGGGGTGTGACCGTGTCCGGCGGGCAAAAACAGCGGCTGGCGATCGCCCGCGCTCTCCTGATCGATCCACGCATCCTGGTGCTCGACGACGCCACCTCCAGCGTCGATGCGGAGACCGAGCAGCTGATCCAGACCTCGCTGCAGCGGCTGATGCCAGGGCGCACCGTTTTCGTCATCGCCCAACGGTTGAGCACGTTCCGTGCTGCCGACCGCATTCTGGTGTTCGAGGATGGCCGGGTCGTTGCCGACGGTCACCACGACGATCTGGTGGCGAGCTCGCCACTATATCGCGCCATCTGCGACCACCAGGCGGCGATGGCGTCGACGGTGGAGGATGGCTCATGAGCACCGGCCTGGGCGGCGCCAGCTTCTCGGTCAATCAGGGGCCGCGCGGCACGCTGCGCGGTCTGGCGGCCCAGGGGGAGGGCGCCGCGATCAACCCGCGGGTGCTGCGGCGGCTGTTCGTGTACATGCGGCCCTACACCGGGCGGATGGTCGTCGCCTTCTTCGCCATGCTGGCGACCACCGGCCTCAGCCTGCTGGCACCACTGCTCATTCGCAGCGCCATCGACGACGCTATCGCCGGCGGTGACCTGCCGCTCCTGACCCGGCTGGCGGTGGCGCTCGCCGCGACGTTCCTGGCGCTGCTCGGCGCACATTCGCTGCAGCGCTACCTGATGTCATGGGTGGGTCAGCGCATGCTCGCAACATTGCGGGCCGAGCTGTTTCGCCACCTGCAGCAGCTGTCCCTCGGCTACCACTATAACCACATCGCCGGCGTCACCATGTCGCGCGTAATCAACGATGTCGCCGTCATCAACGAGGCCCTATCCCAGGGCCTGATCGCTTTGATCGGTGACTCGTTGGTGCTCGTCGGCATCATCACCGCCATGATCGCCTTGAACGCCCCGCTGGCGCTGACCACCTTCGCCGTGTTGCCGCTGATGTTGGTCGCCACGCTCATCTTCAGCCGTTCCGCGCGCAAGGCGTTCCGCGTTACACGCGCCACGATGGCCCACATGGTGGGGCGGCTGGCCGAATCGATAGCCGGCATGCGGGTAATCCAGGCGTTCTCGCAGGTACAGCGCGCCGCCCAGCAGTTCGCGGCCGCGGTCGGCGAGTACCGCGATGCGCAGCTGTACGCAATGTCGCTGTCGATGTCGTTTACACCGGTGGTCGAGCTGCTGGGCATGGTCGCCACTGCAGCGGTGCTGTTCTTTGGCGGTATCGGCGTGGCAGGCGGCACCGTCACCCTAGGGGTGGTGGTAGCTTTTCTGGCCTACGTCAGCCGCTTCTTCCAGCCCATCCAGGAGCTGTCACAGCTGTACGCCACCCTGCAGTCGGCCATGGCCGGTGGCGAAAAGGTCATAGAGCTGCTCGACACGGAACCGGACGTACGCGACCCCTCCGATGCGCCGGAGATGCCCCCGATCGACGGCCGCATCGAGCTACGGGGCGTGTTCTTCCGGTATCGCGACGACACGCCAGTCCTCGAGGGAGTGGACATCGCCATACAGAGTGGGGAGACCGTCGCGCTGGTGGGCCCCACCGGCGCCGGCAAGACCACCATCTCGAACCTGGTCGCCCGATTCTACGACGTGCTGTCCGGGGCGGTGCTGGTCGATGGCATCGACGTCCGCACGGTGCAGCAGCGGTCGCTCCGTGCACAGATTGCGATGGTGTCGCAGGACCCATTTCTGTTCCCGGGGACCATCGCCGACAACATCCGCTTCGGACGACCGGAGGCGACCGAGACCGAGGTAAAGGCCGCGGCGGAGGCGGCCGACCTGCATCGCTTCGTAGAGCGGCTGCCGCAGCGCTACGACACGCCGGTGCTCGAGTTCGGCACCAACGTGTCGGTCGGACAGCGCCAGCTCATCTCGATTGCGCGCGCGGTCCTCGCCGACCCACGGATCATCATCCTGGATGAGGCCACCTCCAGCGTCGACATACTCACCGAGATGGCCATCCGCGCATCGCTGCAGCGACTACAGGCCAGCCGCACCGCGATCATCATCGCCCATCGCCTCAGTACGGTGCGTTCGGCCGATCGCGTATTCGTCATCGACGAGCATCGTGTGGTCGAGACCGGCTCCCACGACGAGCTAATCGCGGCAGGCGGCCGCTACGCGTCGCTGTATCGTCGCCAGTCGCTGGCCTAGGGGCGTGCGGACAGACTGCCGGAGACCAGCTGACCGGCCTTGATGACGGCGATCGGATGCCGCAGATGGCCAATGTCCTCAAGCGGGTTGCCGGAAAGCAGCAGCAGATCTGCCCGAGCACCAGCCGCAACCACGCCGACCCGACCCAGCCGCGGTTCTC
>CAJWOB010000413.1 GCA_913043885.1 uncultured Spirochaetaceae bacterium
CGGTTGCATCCCGGCTCGGATCGTGAGGCGAGTGACGCGTTCCGGCGGGGCAGCGGCGATGTGCTGCTGACCTCGGAGGTCGAGGCGCTGAACGTGGGCTTCGAGCAGGTTCGTCCACCGCAGACGATGAAGATCGAGAGTCCGGTGGCGGTGGTCAGTACCGGCGACGAGCTGGTCGAGGTGGCAGCTGAGGTGGCACCACATCAGATCCGCCGCTCCAACCCCGACACCGTGCTCGCGGCACTGCGTCAGCGCGGCATCGACGCCGGCGCCGAGGTGCTTCCCGACGATCCCGACCGACTGCGCAGGGCGGTGGCGGCAGCGCTGGAACGCAGCGACGTGGTGATCACCACTGGCGCGGTATCCATGGGCACTGCCGACCACCTGCCGCGCGTCCTTGCCGACAACGGCGTCGACTGTTACTTCCATCGTGTGGCGCAACGGCCGGGCAAACCGCTATGGGTGGGTGGCAGCGCTGCCGGCAAGCGGGTATTCGCGCTTCCCGGCAATCCGGTATCGGTGGTGGCCTGCCTCTACCGCTACGTGCTGCCGTTTCTCGACCGGGCGTCGGGCCTTGCGTCTCGCAGGGAGCTCTCCGCGCGGCTCGCCGAGACATTTCCGTTCGCTCCCGCCCTTGCGCTGTTTCTGCCGGTGCGGCTGTCCACCGACGATGGCCAGCTGTTGGCACATCCGGCGCCCACCGGCGGCTCTGGTGACTTCCTGAGCCTGGTGGGCACCGACGGCATCGCCTGTTTCGACGGCGACGCCGACGTTGCGGCGGACCACTTCGCCGCTGGCACGTCGGTACGGGTCATCCCCTGGCAGGGGCCTCCGTGGCACTAGACGGCGCTCCGGTGCGCGCCACCGGCGACCGGTTGGGTGCCGCCGGCGACCGCTTCGGCCGGCAGCTGCGCGACCTACGCATCTCCGTAATCGACCGCTGCAACTTCCGCTGCCCTTACTGCATGCCGAAGGAGACCTACGGCGACGACTACGAGTTCTTGGCGCCCGACGAGTACCTCACCTTCGCGGAGATCGAGCGGCTGAGTCGCGCCGCTGTGCAGCTCGGTGTAACCAAGCTGCGTCTTACCGGCGGCGAGCCGCTGTTGCGCCCGGACGTGGCAACTCTCGTCGCGGCCCTGGTCGCGATCGACGGCATCGAGGACGTCGCACTCACCACCAACGGCTTTCTGCTGAGTCAGCACGCGGCGGCGCTGCGTGCCGCAGGGCTGCATCGCGTGACCGTAAGCCTCGACACCTTGGACCCAGATGTGTTCGCCGCCATGAACGGCCTCGGTCTGCCCCTGGCCCGCGTGCTCGATGGCGTCGAGGCGGCGCGTGCCGCGGGGCTCACTCCGATCAAGGTCAACGCCGTGGTGCAGCGCGGCGTCAACGATCACACCGTCGTCGACCTGGTCCGTCACTTCCGCCACACCGGGGTGACGGTGCGCTTCATCGAGTACATGGATGTCGGCACCCTCAATCGGTGGGCTGGCGGGGCGGTGGTACCATCGGCGGAGCTGATGCGTGCTATCGCCGCGGAGTTCCCACTGGAGCCGCTGGCTGCCGCCTACCACGGCGAGGTGGCGGAGCGGTACCGGCTGCGGGACGGCAGTGGCGAGGTCGGCTTCATCTCCTCCATCAGTCAGCCGTTCTGTGGCAGCTGTACCCGGGCGCGGGTCTCGACCGACGGCAAGATCTACACCTGCCTGTTTGGCGGCATCGGCACGGATCTGAAGGCGGCGTTGCGCGGCGGCGCCGACGAGTCGGAGATGGTGGCGTTGCTCGCGGGAATCTGGACGCGCCGCGACGATCGCTACTCGGAGGAGCGCGCACGGGTGGCCGAGCACGTGGCTCAGCGCGACGCCCGGCGAGTGGAGATGTACCAGATTGGCGGCTAATCGCGTGGAAGCGGACACCGCGCTCAGCCACGTGACCGCGAGCGGCCAGCCACAGATGGTGGACGTCGGCGACAAGGGGCGAACGGCCCGCGTCGCCCGTGCCCAGGCGTTGGTCCGACTGCCCGCCGCGGTACGAGCGCTCATCAGCGGCGACGAGCTGCAGGCGGCCAAGGGCCCGGTGTTCCAGACCGCGATTCTGGCCGGGATCATGGCCGCCAAGCGGACCAGCGAGCTGATCCCGCTCTGTCACCCGATCGGCCTGGACGGCTGCGACGTCACCATCGTCCTAAACGACGCGGGTGATGCCGTGGTCGAGTGCGAGGCGCGGGTCGAGTACCGTACCGGAGTCGAGATGGAGGCGCTCACCGGCGCGTCGGTCGCTGCCCTTACTATCTATGACATGTGCAAGGCGGTGAGCCACGATATTCGCATCGACGACGTGCGGCTGCTGAAGAAGACCGGCGGCAAGTCCGACTACCACGCCACGGCGGCCGGCCCCGATGAGCGCTGACGCCATCCCGGAGACCGTGACCGTCGTCTACTATGCGCTGCTGCGCGACCGCGCCGGCCGCGACCGCGAGTCGCTTTCTGTTACGGCCGGGGCCACCGTGCGCACGCTCTATCAGGCTCTCTCCGCCCGCTACGATTTCGAACTACCCGAGGACCGGTTGCAGGTGGCGGTAAACGAGGAATTCGTCGCGTGGGAACGCGAGTTGCAGCCCGGGGACGAGGTGGTGTTCATCCCGCCGGTCGCTGGAGGTGCTCGATGATTCAGTTCGACGTGTCTGACCGGGCACTCGACCCGTCAGAGCTGGAGCTTGAGCTGCGCAGTCCGGGTGCAGGCGCGCTGGTTACCTTCGTGGGCTGGGTGCGCGACCACAGCGACGAGGGGGGGCAACGTCGTTCGGTGGGCAAGCTGGAGTACCAGG
>CAJWOB010000414.1 GCA_913043885.1 uncultured Spirochaetaceae bacterium
TCGACGTGGGTCCCCTTGCCCACACCCCTGGCGACTGGTACAAGGCCCGGTCGCTGAAACCTCCGGAGGCCCGATGCGCCCGCTGTCTGCTCTTGCTGCTCTCGCCCTTTTCGCCTCGTGCTCCGGGGGTTCGAGCGAGCCCGTCGCCTCTGCGGATGGCCGCCAGGACATGCTGGTCATCGCATCCCAGTCGGACATCGGCACCCTCACCCCCGGTGTCTCCGAGAGCGCGGCAGACAGCTACGTCATGGGCATGATCAACTACCCATTGGTCGACAGCGGCTTCGACTGCTCGCTGAAGAAGCTGCCGGGAATCGCCACCGATTGGTCGTGGAACGAGGACGGAACCGTCCTGTCCATGACCCTGCGGGACGACATCACGTTCTCCGATGGTCATCCGCTCACCGCAGAAGACATCGCCTTCACCTACGATGTCGTGCGCGACCCCATCGTCGCTTCGCCGCGCGTCTCCTACGTCGAGCGCATGGTGGAGGGCAAGGACCCACTCGTCATCGACGACACGCACATCGAGTGGCACTTCACCCAGGCCTACGACCGCGACACCCAGATGGCGCACGCCTCCGCGGTGCCCATCATGCCCAAGCACATCATGGAGAGCGCCGACCGCGCCTCCCTGCGTGGCCACGACTACTCGCGCAACCCGATGTCGACCGGCCCGTGGAAGCTCGCCAGCCACGACCCGAACGTGCGCGTGGTCATGGAGCCGAACGAGAACTTCACCGGGCCCGCAGAAGACCAGACCAAGCTCAAGCGCGTCGTCTTCCAGATCCTGCCCGAGTACAACACCCGGCTGCTCAAGCTCGAGAGTGGCGAGGTGGACCTCATGGAGTCCATCCTCGTCTCCGACGCCGACGAGCTGCGCAAGAACCACCCCGAGATCAACCTCGTCCAGCGCGGCTACCGCAGCAACGACTACGTCGGCTGGAACATGCAGAAGCCGATGTTTCAGGACGTGCGTGTGCGTCGCGCCCTGGCCCACGCCACCAACGTGGAAGACATCATGAGCAAGCTGCTCACCGGTGAAGACGGCACCGCCTACGCGCGCCGCTCGGTCAGCACCATCACCCCCGAGCTGTGCGGCGTTCACAACGACGACATCACGCCCCTCGCCTTCAACCAGGAAGAGGCCCGCCGTCTGTTCGCCGAGGCCGGCTGGACGGACAGCAACAACGACGGCATCCTCGACAAGGACGGCCAGGACTTCGAGTTCACGCTCACCACCAACACCGGCAACAAGCGCCGCGCCCAGGCCGCCGTGTTCATCCAGTCCCACCTCGCCGAGGTCGGCGTGAAGGTGAACATCGAGCAGCTCGAGTCGAACACCTTCTTCGAGAACCTGCGCCTGAAGAACTACGAAGCCGCGCTCGCAGGCTGGTCCGCTGGCCTCTTCGTCGACCCGTCCACCATCTGGCACAGCGACGTGACCTGCGAGGAAGGCGACGCCGACTGTACGCCGCGCAAGTACGAGTTCAACTTCGTCAGCTACAGCAACCCGCGTGCGGACGAGCTGATGGACCGTGGCCTGAACACGCCCATCCCGGAAGAGGCCGCCCCCATCTGGCAGGAGCTGCAGCAGGTCATCTACGAAGACCAGCCCTACATGTTCCTGTGGTGGCAGAACGAGATCGTGGGCGTGCACGAGCGCTTCCAGAACACCGAGATCGACGTGCTGTCGCCGTACGGACACCTCGAGCACTGGTCGGTGCCTACGGACCAGGTCAAGTACTAGCCCGCTCGTTCCTATATTCTGGCCCGCACGCCTCGGCGTTGCGGGCCGCGTTCTTCCAGAGAGCCAACCCCTATGGCGACATCTGACCACGGCAACCAGCCCGAGTCCTGGTACCTCTCCCTGTTCGCGAACACCTCGTATCTGTGGGCCATGCTCTTCGTGAGTCTGGCGTTCGTCGCGGTGGCCGTTGCAACGGTGGGTATCGGCTCCCCCGCTTCCACCCCGCTCACGTGGGTCGCCATCGGTGCTGCGGCGCTGGTCTTCGGCACCCTGCTTCAGTCGATGGGCCTGCTCATCTACTTCCTGAAGAAGCTTCTGCTGGCCATTCCGCTCCTGTTCGGCGTGGTCACCCTCATCTTCATCCTCATCGAGCTGTCTCCCGGCGACATCTCGAGCAAGTTCTTCAATCCCAACGTGCCCCCCGAGGTCAAGGAGCTCATCGAGGCCAAGTACGGCCTGGATCAGCCCGCCATCGTCCGGTACGGCATCATGCTGAAGAACATCGCGCTGTTCGACTTCGGTCGTTCGATGAGCCAGGAACGACCGGTCTTCGACATCATCTCGGAGGCTCTGCCGAACACGCTGCTGCTGTCAGCGGTGACGCTGCTCATCATCTTCCCCACCGGCATCCTGCTCGGCACCCTGCAGGGTGTGCGCAGTGGCCGTCCGGCCGACACCGCCATCAGCATCTCGAGCTTGTTCTTCTACAGCATGCCGAGCTTCTGGCTGGCCCTGATGCTGCAGCTCATCTTCGGCACCTACCTGGGTCTGCTGCCGTTCAGTGGCCCGTACGACCTCAACGCCTTCGACCAGACGCCGTGGCAGCACTTCATCGACCGGTGCATCCACCTCATCCTGCCCGGTCTGGCCATGGGGCTGGCGTCAGCGGCCGGTACCGCACGCTACATGCGCAGCTCGCTGCTGGAGGTCATCCGACAGGACTACATCCGCACCGCCCGTGCCAAGGGACTGCCCGAAGGCGTGGTCATCCGCAAGCACGCCATGCGCAATGCGCTCCTGCCCATCATCACCCTGATGGGTCTGTCGCTGCCGTTCCTGTTCAGCGGAAGCGTGCTCG
>CAJWOB010000415.1 GCA_913043885.1 uncultured Spirochaetaceae bacterium
GTCGCCTTCGTTATCGAGATCGACGAGCAGGTGGAAACGCAATGAACGCGGAGATCTCCACGCCTCTGGCCGGCATATTCCCGGTCCTCCCGACGCTGTTCGACGATGGCGGTGACGTCGATGCCGATGCAATGCGCGAGGTGGTCCGCTTTGCGCTCGGCGCCGGCGCGCATGGGGTGGTCTACCCGGGTGTCGCCAGTGAGTACGCCTCGCTCAGCTGGGCAGAGCGTGCCGACATGACCGCGCTGGTCACCGACGAAGTGGCAGGGAGGGTGCCGGTTATCGGCGGGGCGAGCGCGGCGACCACGGACGAGGTATTCGCGGCCGGCAGGCTGGCAATGGAACACGGCATCGGCCACGTGATGATCCTGGCTCCGACCGCGCTCGGCGCGGACCTCGACGCGCACCGGGAGCGGCTTACCAAGGTTGCCGCCGAGCTCGATGGGCTCGGTATCATGCTGCAGAACGCGCCGACGCCGATCGGCGCCGATCTTACCGCCGACGCCCTGGTCGAGTTGGCGTCCTCCTGCAGCGACGTCACGTACGTCAAAGAGGAGACGCTGCCATCCGGCCCGGCGATTTCGGCGCTGCGATCGGCCGACCTCCCCCATCTGAAAGGGGTGTTCGGCGGCGGCGGGTCCCGCTACCTGATCGACGAGCTCAACCGAGGTGCGGTCGGAGCGTTGCCTGCGGTGGAGCTCACCGAGCTGCACGTGGCGATCTATCAAGCTCACCTGGCGGGCAACTCCGCCCAGGCGCGCGAGCTGTACCGTCTCAGCCTGCCCCTGCTCACCGCACAGGCGTTGTACCGAACCCGCTTCACGAAGTACGTGCTCGAGCGGCGCGGTATCGTCGACCGCCAACACGTGCGCGCCGATCACCCGGAGCTGGACGCAGAGGCGCGGCAGGACATCGACGCCATGCTCGACGACCTGCACGCCGCGTTCCCCGCGGTCGGTCGGGTCGCGAACTAGCTACCCGGCTCCGCGCAAGCTCTCCAGGTAGTCGCGGGCTCGCAGCGTCGCATCCACCGCCAGGCCGGCGGGCGTGTCGTCGCCCTCCGGCCCAAACTCGAACACGAACGCCACCTCCGCCGCCACGTCGTCGAGGCGATGCAGAAGCTGACGCCACCTGTCGCGGTAGGCCGGATCGGTGCCCGGCGGCAGGTGGTGGTGCTCGTAGGCGTGGACCATGCAGATGCGGTCGGCAACTTCGTCGAGAAGATCTGGGAAACTGGCCGATGGGTCATGGGAGGCCAGGGCGGCGGGATCGATGCACACCCGCAGGGCATCGTAGCGAGCGCAGGCTGCCCTGGTAGCCACCACCCGCCAGGCCTCGAACGCAATCTGTACCCTCGCGGACTGCGCGTGGTCGATGATGTGGGCCGCGACGCCGAGCGGGTCATTGCCCACGTCGAGCGCCGAGACGTCGTCGCCGAGCTCGTGCACGGCAATGCTGTGACTCCCCACCGCGGCGGCGGTGTCGATCTCCTCGCGATGCTGCCCCGGACTCAGGTAGCGGGGCAGCACGGTGCCCGGATCGCGCAGGAAGCGGCTGTGCCACACGGTCTCCACGCCACGGAGGGCATCGGCTACCGCCGTGCGGTACTCGGCGTTGCAGATCTCCAGGACGGTGGCCGGCTGTTCTGCCGCGCCCCGACGGTGGGCGACGCGATAGGGATCGAGGGAGAGCGCGTAGGGCCAAATCTCCAAACCGAGGCCAGCGGCGTCGCAGCGGGCACCCAGCTCGGCCAGGGATATCTCCGGCTCACGGTAGCATCGCTCGTTCCACAGGCTCGCGTAGTAGCGGACGGCCACCCACAACAGGTAGCACGCCGGCGTACGCAGCGCCAGCGGGCGGCTTGCGTCGGGATGTCGCTGGCATCCCGGAGGAGTGGGGCCGCAAGACCAAGCTGGGGCTGCCCGGCCGCGACGAACAGATAGCCAGCTGCTGCAAGTCGATCGAGAACCTCGGTGCCGTCGGCGTTCCAGTGCTGCTCTACGTCTTCTCGCTGCGCAGCTCCAAGGGCAGCTGCGGCATCGGGCTCGCTGAGCGAGCCGCGGACTACCGGAACTGTAGCTCTCCAGCTGCCCGGTAGTGCTCCATCACCGCCTCTATCTCCCGCTGCTTGGTCGCTGAGTCGGCCTCGGCAACCGGTGACTTCTCGGTCATATCGCTCTTGAGAACGCCAACCGCTCGTTCGGACATGTTGCGGTAGATGTGATCCTTGAACGAATCGGACACCGGCGCCAGCGCAATCGCCAGTTGCTCGTGGCTAACGCCGCGCAGCACCACCTGCGTCGACCGGTCGTCCAGCCGCTCCCAGTCCTCAAACGATAGTGTGTCCATTCGGAGATCCTATCCCACATCCCTCAGCGGTTGACGACGACCACCTCACCGCGACTGCCGTCGATCTCCAGAGTGTCCCCCTCCTCGATTAGAGAGGTGGCACCGACTGCGCCGACCACAGCGGGCACTCCGTATTCTCTGGCAACCACGGCGGTGTGAGAGAGTAAGTCACCGGCGTCGGTCACCACGCCGGCGACGATCCCGAAGAACGCGGTCCAGGGCGGTGCGGAGGTCGCCGACACCAGAACGTCGCCGTCGCGGAGGCGCTCGGCATCGGCCACCGTTCGCAAGATGCGAGCAGGCCCGCGGGCCGTCCCCGGCGAGCCCGGGTTACCCCGGAGAGTGCTACCACCACCCGACACTTCCTCCGGCGACTCTTTGAACGTGCCGAGGGACGAGGGGGGAGTGACGCCGCGCCAGTGCTCCATTTCGCGCTTCCGCTTCACTATCAATGCCCGTTGGTCGCCGTCCGGAAGCG
>CAJWOB010000416.1 GCA_913043885.1 uncultured Spirochaetaceae bacterium
CTCGCGCGCCCCTGATTCGCGCCGTGCTCCAGGCCGGCGTACGCGCCATCCTCGGCGACGGCGCGACAACGCTGCAGAACGCCCGCGGCGGCGACCTGGCCTTCAAGACCGACGCGCTCGGCGCGCTGATCAACGCCGACTTAGCGGCCACCGGCCAGCCGGTCAACCGCACCATCGCCGCCCACCGCCAGTGGCTGCCCTGCCCCGCCGTCGACCCGGCGCTGCTGCCGCACGTCGAGCGGATGGTGACAGACGAGCTGTCCCGCTAGGATAGGCAGCGATGCCCAGTCACATATCCCAGCTCGCCGGGGATGGCGAGCTCAGCGTCGGCCTGGTCGGCCTGCGACACATGCACTCACAGGGTCACTTGCGCACCCTCGACACCCTGCCGGAAGTGGGCAAGATCGTGGTGTGGGACGAGGATCCCTCTGCCTACGACGAGATGCGCGACGAGGCGCCGCAGACCGAGCTGGTGCGAGCCGAGAGCTTCGAGGAGCTGCTCGCCGACCGCGGCTTGGCGTACGTGGTCGCCGCCCACCGCAACCGCGACAACCCGGATGTGTTCTGCGCCATCCTCGAGGCCGACCACCACCTGCTCGCCGAGAAGCCGTTCGGCCGCAACGCCGAGGACGCGCGGCGGGTGGCTGCGGCCGCGGCCAAAGCCGACCGCCAGCTGTCCGTCTTCTACACCAACCGCTTCTTGCCGCTCATCCAGCAGGCCCGTGACCTCGTTCGCGGCGGCGCGCTCGGGGAGTTGTACTCGATGGAGATCCGCGCGCTCACCACGCAGGTCCGTAGCCGTGGGCCGGAGCTGTGGCTGTTCGACCAGGAGCAGGCGGGGGGCGGATGGCTATCCTGGCTGGGCTGCCACTACCTCGACCTGTTTCACGCCATCCCCGGCGATGAGGTGGCGTCGGTGAGCGCCGATATCGCCACCCGCGGCTACGACGCCGTGGACGTCGAGGATATCGCCACCGTGTCGCTACGCATGCAGTCCGGGGCTCTCGCCCACCTGCACGGCGGCTACGTGCTGGGCCAGTCGGGGGTTGGTTTCTACGACAGCGGCTACGACGCCTACTACGCCTTCAACGGCCGCGACGGCCGGCTGTGGTGGGGAACGGACGAGCCCGACGTGCTGCACGTGGAGAGCACCGCCACCGAGATAGCCGCCTCCCCCCGTCGCCAGTATCGCTACGAGGGTGGTGACTCACCGGCATACGGCGGCGTGGCCGGCGAGCAGTTCGTTCGCCAGTTCTACGCCGCCACTCTCGGCCAGGCCCGTGTCCCGGTGCCGGCCAAGGCGGCAATCCGGGTGGCGCTTATCACCGACGCCATCTACGAGTCCGCCCGCACCGGGCAGCGCGTCGCCGTGCCGCCACCTCCCACGGAAGCGTAGGTCGTTGTTGGGCTAGAAGTGATGCGCGCCGTTGGGCCAGTAGGCACCGGCGCCGCGTTCGGGACCAGACCGGCCGCTGTCGTGACCGCCGCCGGTCAGGCCAGGAAGCGGTACAGGGTCATCAGCGTGGTCACCGTGGTGAAGCCGATGCCGATCATCCACTGAGTGGCGGTGTGCCGCCGGTCGCTGGCCTCGAAGCGGCGGTTCACGTCCTCGAAACGTGCCTTGCTGCTGTCGAAGCTCGCCTGCAGCAGCTCACGCTGCGCCCGCAGCTCCTCCTCGACCCGCACCGCGCGTTCGTAGAGCGGGCCACCGGCACGCCACGGGCCCAGCTCGTCCAGCCACGCGGGCAGCTCCGCCTTCACGTAGCGGCCGATCTGCGCCAGCTCGCGCTCGCCGAGGGTCATCGCCACATCACTCAACGGTGGTTCTCCGCAGCCTATCGCAATGCAACCACGGTTCGTAGCTGCCGCTTCACCGGCGACCCGCAACCCCCGCGCAGGTCCGGGGCAAGCAGGCGTGCGGCCACGCCACATGGTCGCGCGTCGGGATTGGCGGCACAATGAGGGCATGCGCCGCCCGCTGTTCCTACTGCCGGTGCTCGCCGCACTGGTCCTGGTTGCCTGCCCGATTCCGCCACCCCCCGGCATCACCGGCGTCACCGTCATCATCGACGACCGCAGCAACGACGAGCTGACGCCGGGCACCAGCGTCGTCATCTCCTATCTGATCGACGTGGATTCGCCCTACGCGGCGCGGCAGGTCAGCGGGGTCAGCGTCACCGACGCGGATGGCAACGACAAGAACTACAACGCCACCAAGACGGCGCAAATCTGGGACGCAGGCTCCAATCGGTTCGAGGCGGTGGTGATCGAGACGGCCGCGCTGCCCGACAGCGCCGCGCTCGGCACCACCACCATCTCCCTCACCAGCGAGGGCCACCCCGCCGAGACCTACACCGTCGACGTGTTCGCCCTCGGCGACCCGGCCAACACCACCAGGTTCGTGTACAGCGACGCAGATGGCTCGCCCCCGCAGATCCTGCCGCCCCCCACCGGGTACGGCGCCGTCATCACGGCCGGGACGCTGACGGTTACCTTCGACACGGTGGACACTCGGGTGCAGGACGCCTACGCGTGGCTGCTCGACGCCGACGGCGCGACCTGGACGACGCTCGAGACCGATGGCGCCGCCGCTGTCGCCGTCGAGGTAGCGAGAGGGTAGCATCTTGGCTCCACTGCTCATCGCGATCTCAACTACCAAATTCGTTGCGTTTCCACACCACTCTGCTCCATGGAAAGACGTTGGGCGGCTGCCTGCATGTCATCTATGGCCTTGTGAAGCGGAGTGGAGGGTTGGCCTGGAGCAACGATGGATGTGGGGGGGGTGATTGAATCCACCGAATCATCAACCTCCTCCAGGTCGAGCA
>CAJWOB010000417.1 GCA_913043885.1 uncultured Spirochaetaceae bacterium
CCGCTCGCTCCGCAAGCACCGGCGGTCGGTGGGCCGCGCGGCGCTGCCGGCCGTGCCGGAGCACGTCGACGAGCTGTTCGGAGCTGTCGGCTGGCAGCTGCCGCCGGAGGCCATCGAGACGCTCGACAGCGCGTCGGAGGATGGCAGCCCGCGCCGGCTATGGCAGTCGCCTGGCGCCCGTCAGCAGGTGCCGCCGCGCCGCTGAACCGCGGTAGCTGCCGTTCGCCGGCCTATCGAGCGTAGTTGTAGTACTCAGTACCTTCGCCCGCGTCGGGAGAACCGTAGGGGACGATCCACTCCTCCTCGATCTCCAGCCCAAATCCGGGTGTGTCGGATGGGGTAAGCCGGCCGTCTTTCGGTACGGCGACTCCTGGAACCCGCCGCGCCTCTTCGAGTGGGACACCCGGATCCGAGCCGAGCCAGAACTCCGCCAGCAACGACTCCGGCATCGCCATGGCGAAGTGCTGGCCAAAGGCGGTGTTGGCACCGCCGTGCGGGATGGTCTGTAGTCCGGCGGCCTCGGCCATGGCGTAGATCTTCACCGCTTCGGTCATGCCGCCGCACCAGTTCAGGTCGGGTTGCACCACATCCACGCAGCGCTTCTCGATTAGCTGGCGAAAGGTGATGCGGCCGTGATGGTCCTCGCCGGTGGCAATGGGCATCCACGGGGCCGCCTGCTTCAGCGCGACGTGCCCCTCAAGATCGCCGGGGATCAGCGGCTCTTCGAGCCAGCGCATCCGATGGGGGCGCAGTGCTTCCGCAACCTGCACCGCGAAGTCCACGTTGTAGGACATCACCCCGTTGAGCATCAGGTCGGTGTCGGCGCCCACGATGTCGCGGGCCTCGGCAATCCGTTCCTCTAAGCGACGGATTCCCGCAGTGCCGTCGCGGTAGTGCACCGGGTTGGTCACCTTGAACGCCTTGAACCCCAGCTCCATGCCCCAGTCGAGGTCATCGCCGGTGGCGTACAGGTCCAAATTCGGCCGGGACGGACCGCCGAGCAACCGATAGACGGGGAGATCCAGAAGTTTGCCTTTGACATCCCACAGGGCCAGGTCGACCGCGCTGCGCGCCACGGCGGCATGGCCGGCGTCGCCCACGCGCTGCACCGCTCGCCACATCAGGTCCTTGAGAAACTCGGTGGCAAGCGCGTCGCGGCCGGTCAGCAGCGGGGCGTAGATGGTCTGGATGATCGCCGCGGACGGCGCACCGAAGCTGCAGGAGCCGAGGCCCCAGGTGCCATCTTCGACGGTTACCCGCACCCAGACCTGGCCGCCGCCGAGGCCCGGCATCTCGCTGGGGAGCCGGGAGAACTCCGGGTAGTAGTTGAGTAGTAGTTGATCGGTAGGGAGCGGGGCGACGTGCGGTTCCAGGTGTCTCGCCGAGCGGGGGTGCGCGGTGCGACCGCCGGCAGCTCCAGCCGAACGGTCTCCACTTTGGTGATCTTGATGCTTCCCGCACAGCGGGCATCACTTGGCGCGGATGGTCATGCCCGGCTCGTCAGCTAGCGGAAGCAGGCGCTGAAGCTGCCGCTCTCCCGATCTACCGCCACCGCGCTCAGGTTGGCAATGTTCGCATGGCTGGCCTCGTAACCCAGTGCGACCAGGTAGCTCTCGGCGTCCGCTTCCCAGCGATCGTCGAGATCGAGCCGCCGGTCGCCCTCTGCATGGAGGCGCGGGCCATCGATGGCCGCCTGGAGGGAGCGCCCGTCCCCCGCGTAGGCGAGGAGCGTCCCGCACAGCGCGCTGGGGATGCGGCGCCCACCGGAGCCGCCGATCGCGATCATCGGCCGACCGCCTCGCACCACGATGCTGGGGCACATGTTGTTGAGCGGCCGTTTGCCGGGGGCAAGCGAGTTGGGGAACCCGGGGCGCGGGTCGAAGCGGGAGATACCGTGGCCGAGGGTGAGTCCGAGGCCTGGCACCGAAACGCGCGCCCCGAACGCCCCACCGTGGGTGAGGGTGAGCGCGACCAGATTGCCGGCCGCGTCCACGGAGCTGATGTTGACGGTGTCGGTTTGATCAAAGGCGTCGAACTCGAGAGCGATCGGCTGCCGTGTGTCGACGGCGGTGCGCACCGCCTGCGCCTGCTGGCGGGCGTAGTCAGCCGACAGCAGCCGGTCGACCGGATCCTCGACGTGGTCGGGGTCGCCCATCAGCCGGAAGCGATCTGCCCACGCCTGGCGCAACAACTCGAGGACGGCGTGGTAGCGCCGTCGCCAGGCCAGCCGAGCTCTCGCAGCGTGAGCAGCGCCTGCAGGGTGGTGACGCCTCCGGCGGTAAGCGGCGCCGTGTGGATCGATAGGTCACCCCAGTCGGCCTGCAGTGGCTCCACCTTGCGTGCCTCGTAGCGACCCAAGTCGTCGACGGTGGTCAGAGCGTCGTGTCGCCGCAGCGCCTCTCCCATCTGCTGCGCGACGGCGCCGCGATAGAACGAGTCCACGCTGCCCGCTTTGGCCAGCGTTTCGAGCAGCTCCGCCAGCTGCACATTGTCGATCCGCTCGCCGGCGGCGACAGGCATACCGTCTCGCGTGTACAGCCGGCGAGACTCCGGGTCGCGGAGCAGCTCCGCCACCGCGATAGCTGCGTGCATCGCCAGCTTAGCGCTGACGTCGAAGCCGTTGCGGGCCAGCTCGATGGCCGGTGTGGCTACATCGGCCATCGACCATGTCCCATAGCGGTCGAGGAGCAGCTGCAGGCAGTGCGCGCTTGCTTTGTGTATCGGCTGTATCGCGGCGTGGAGTGCCGTGCTCCCATCTTGTCCGCGCTGCGTGGCGACCGTTGCCGCCGTCGTTTTCGGGAATCGTTTGATGACTTCTT
>CAJWOB010000418.1 GCA_913043885.1 uncultured Spirochaetaceae bacterium
GAAACAGCAGTAGCGCCACCTCGCGGCGCATGTAGTCGCGGATGATGCGGTGCGGGCCGTCGAACCAGCGCGAAGGGATCGCCCCCGTGTCTGGCAGCGGCCCCTCCATGCCCAGGAGTCGCGGAAAGCCGGTCCGCACCTGTCCGCGCAGGAATTGCCAGGAGTCGGGATGGGCGTCGCCCACGTCCTCGGCGGCCACCACATCGAACACCCCGGTTTCGTCGTGAAACTCCAGCTTTGCCTCGAGCAGCGGGAGCTTGGCCATCGTTATTCGCGGCAGCAGCCGCACCGGAACCGCGAAGCGCACCACCTCTGCGTCGAGGAAGTCGATGTCGTGGGCCTTGGCCACCGACACACGGTGGTGGCCATCGCGGACGAAGAAGTACCCGCCGAACTCCACCACTTGCACTGCCCGATTGAGCCTCTGGGCGAGCATCAGGTCGCGCACCTGCGCCCAACGGTTGCGCAGGGAGGAATTGATCGGCAGAAACGTGGCGGTGAAGTCTTCGGATCGGTCCTCTGACCCGATGATGCGGCCCACATTGACCTGTTGCAGACCCGCGTAGTGCTGGCCACGCGACGGCACCCGCTCGGTGAGCTCGGCCAGGCTCAGCAGCCGCCGTCCGGCGAGGCGAACCCCGAGCGGGCGCAGCCAGAACGGCGACACCTCCCGCAGCCCCGCTCGAAGGACGTCATCGAAATCTCTCACGATGGTATCGGGGCGGTCCCGCCTGCAGTGTAGCGGCCGGCGGCGGCTTCAGACGTAATCGTTGCTAGCTCGAAATGGCACCACTAGCGCCGCCGCCATGGGCACTGACCCTCGGTGAGGCTACTCCCACGGCGGCCGCTCCACGACCGTCTCTTCGGCCTCCTCGGTCTTGAAGATGCGGAAGCCGCGCGCCTGGTAGTTGGCCAGGGCGTAGGGATGATCGAGGTCGCAGGTGTGCACCCACACCCGGCCGGTACCGATGTGGCGCGCCCGTTCGACCGCATCGGCCAATAGGTGCCCGCCCATCCCGTGCCCGATCTCGCCCGGCATCAGCCCGAAGAAGGCAACTTCGACGGCGCCATCGCCGTCGAAGTCGAGCTCGAAGTAGCCGGCTGGAGCGCCGTCGCGGTAGGCGACCCACACTTCCACCTCCGGCTGCGCGAGGTGCTGGTGCCACCGGGAGCGGCTCCAGGGCAGCCGGCTCTGCCAGTGCCACGCTTCTCCCACAGCGACGAACAGGAAGCGAGCGTACTCGGGGGTAATGCCAGTCGCGTGCTGCAGCGCATACCTCGGCCGCGGCCGGGTCGGACGGCGCAGTGGGGTGTCGGCGGCGATTTCGAGGTGTGTCGTGCGCACCACGCGGCGATCATCCTGGTCAGGCGGCGACGATGAGGGCACGGGTATGCTCGCGCAGCGCGGCGACACGGCGTGCAGAAGCGGCGCCGGCGGCGGCTGTCACGGGCGTAAGCATATCAGCTTGCAACTTCCGACCCGACCGGGCGTAGTGTGCCGATGGCGGCAGCGACCGAAGAGGGCATTGCGGGCAGGACCGCGTTGGTGACGGGAGGTAGTCGCGGTATCGGACGGGCCATCGCCGTGGAGCTGGCGCGATGTGGTGCACGGGTGGCGGTCAACTACCGGGAGAACGCCGCGGCGGCAACGGAGGTGCGGTCCGAGATCGAGGGCGTCGGCGCCCAGGCCCTCACCGTGGCTGCTGACGTGGGCGACCGGGCACAGGTAGCAGCCATGGTCGAGGCTGTGGAGCAGGGCCTGGGGCCAGTCGAGCTGCTGGTGAACAACGCTGGCGTGTCGATCTCGAGCACCCACCAGACACTGACCGTTGATCAATGGCAGCGGGTGATGCGCACCAACGTCGACGGCCCATTCTTGACCACCTGGGCGGTTAAGGAACGCATGATCGCCCGACGGTTCGGCCGTATCGTCAACGTGGCATCCATTGCCGGGCTGCATCCACGCCCCCACCTGATCGACTACGCTACCAGCAAGGCTGCGCTCATCTCGTTCACGTCCCACTGCGCCGCCGCGTTTGGCCCCCACGTGCGAGTGAACTGCGTGGCGCCTGGCCTGGTTGCCACCGACATGGCGGCGGCGGCGCCGCGCGAGCTGATCGACGAGATCGTCGACGCCACCTACCTGCAACGCCAGGGTCAGCCGGCTGACATAGCCAGCGTGGTTCGCTTCCTCCTGTCCGATGCTGCTGCTTTCGTGACCGGGCAGACGCTGGCGGCGGACGGGGGTCGATCCTAGCGCGCGGCCTCAGCCGCCGGGCCACCAAACAGGCAGCACCTCATCGACAAGCCGTAGGCAAAGCCCTCGACCGGGAAGCTGAGCGCATCCGCGTCGGAGCTGGCGCCATACGCGTACAGTAGCGGCAGCCAGTGGTCGGGGGTGGGATGGGCCTGCGTACCGGCCTCGCCGGGCCACAGCCGGCAGAGGTCCGGCGCGTCGCGCTGCTCCAGGACCCGGACCACCTCGGCGTCGAAGCTCGCGCTCCACTCCGGAACGCCGTCGTCGCCCAGCTGCATCCGTTGCATTGCGACCTGCAGGTTGTGGGTGACGTTGCCGCTGCCGACGATCAGCACCCCCTCATGCCGCAGCTCCTGCAATTCGCGGGCCAGCTCGATAGTGGCCGCCGGTGGCTGCGTCGCGTCGACGCTCAGCTGGACGACCGGCACATCGGCGGCGGGGAACAGCCGGCGCAGCACACTCCAGGTGCCGTGGTCGAGCCCCCATGTGAAGACACCATTGATGCTACTGACCCTGGCCGGTCTCGCGCCTCAATGTA
>CAJWOB010000419.1 GCA_913043885.1 uncultured Spirochaetaceae bacterium
ATGGCGGCGTCCTGCTGCTCGCCGGCGACGACCCCGGCTCCCGCTGGTATGCGCAGGCCAAGGCGAAGCTCGGCGCGCGGTTGGGTATCGACGTCTTGGTCGAGAAGGTGCCTGGCGACGCGACGACCGAGGCGCTGACCGCGCTACTCGAACGCTGGAATGCCGAGCCCACCGTACACGGCATCCTCGTCGAGCTGCCCCTGCCACCGCAGGTGGCAACCGCCACCGTGTTAGCCGGCATCGCTCCCCATAAGGACGTCGACTGCGTGTGTCCCACCAACCGAGGCAGGCTGTTCGCCGGGGACGAGGTAGGCCTGCTGCTGCCGGCGACGCCGCAATCCTGCATCGAGCTCCTCGAGAGCGTGCCCTGCGAGCTCAGCGGTGCGCGTGCGGTAGTGGTAGGTCGCGGTGAGACGGTCGGCCGGCCCCTGGCGGCGATGCTGGTGAGCCGACATTGCACGGTTACCATCTGCCACACCCGTACACAGAATCTGGCCGACGTCACCCGGCAGGCCGATCTGCTGATGGTCGCCGCCGGCCGCACCGGCCTGGTAACTGCCGAGCTGGTAGGCCCGGACATGGTGGTAGTCGATGCGGGCATCAATGAGGTGGATGACGCGCTGGTTGGTGACGTCGACTTCGATGCGGTGGCACCTATCGTCCGCGCAATAACGCCGGTACCAGGTGGGGTCGGCACGCTCACCACCTCCATCATCATGCGCAACGTGCTCCAAGCCGCCCGCAAACAGAGGGAGACCAATTGAGCGCCGACAGTGGAAGTCCTTTTCTCGACCTCTCGGTGCGGCAGTTTCTGGATGCGGTGGCCTCGAGCGAGCCGACCCCCGGCGGCGGTGCCGTAGCGGCGGTGGCGGCAGCATCGGCGGCAGCGCTGGTAGCGATGGTGGCCCGCATCACCGAAGGGCGGGACGATGCCGCGGCCATCGCGCCGCAGGCTGCTCGACTGCGGTCGGACGCAGACGGGTTGTGCCGTTCTCTGCAGGACGCGGCGCTGGAAGACGCCGAGAGCTTCGCAGAGTACATGGCCGCGCTGCGCATGCCCCGCGACTCCGACGAGCAACGCGCGGCGCGTCGTGAAGCGAGGCGGATCGCGGCGCGACGGGCAACCACGGCACCACTCGGTGTGGCACGCGATGCGCGCCGTCTGGTCGATATGGCCGCCGAGCTGGCCACTCTGGCGAACGCTCATGTGGTCTCCGACGTCGCCGCCGCGGCACAGCTGGCGCGTGCCGCGACCACCGCAGCGCTGGTGACCGTACGCGTCAACCTGCCGGCAAAGCCTTCCGCCGCGGATGAGCAGTTCTACGTGGATGCCCGGGCACAAGCGGCTAAGTTAGCGGCTAACTTGGACGAAATAGTCGGCGACATCCAGGCGTCGGTCGAAAAAACCATCGACGTCTGATCCATTCAGCCAGGAACCTCGGGTCATTCGGCAATTTCTGTCGGGGATATGAGCCATTTGGTCTGATCAGTCGTCCTGCCCAGCGATATCCTTGCTTTATGCGTGAAGATTGACTATGTTGTCGGGATAAATTGCCACCGGACGGGGAGTCATGGGAGATATTGCTCAGATAGCCGCAGATGGAGGGCAGGCGCTAGTCAAGGCCCTCGAAAACGAAGGCATCGAATACGTGTTTGGCCTTTCTGGCGGAGCGGCGCTGCCAATTTTCGACGCTTTGGTGGCAGTCGAGACGAAGATGAACTTCGTGCTGGTTCGCCACGAGCAGGGCGCCTCTCATATGGCGGACGGCTACGCGCGGGCAACCGGCAAGCCGGCGGTAGTGCTGGTAACTAGCGGCCCCGGAGCGACCAACACTCTCACGGGCATCATGACCGCCCATATGGACTCGGTACCGATGCTGGTGGTAACCGGTCAACAGATTCGCTCGATGCTGGGCAAGGACGCCTTTCAGGAGGCGGACATCTACGGCATCTCCATGCCTATCGTCAAGCACAGTTACCTGGTAAAGGACACGGCAGACCTGCCGCGGGTGGCGCGCGAGGCATACCATATCGCTACCACCGGCCGCCCCGGCCCGGTCCTCATCGACGTGCCGAAGGACGTGAGTCAGGCCGATACGCCCGGCAGCTTCGACCTCGATATGCAGCTTCCGGGGTACGACGTGCCCGACCAGGGCGATCACGACACCATCGCCGCGGTGGCGGAGGCGCTCAGCAACGCCAAGCGTCCGCTGCTACTGGTGGGACATGGCGCGATGATCGCCAAAGCCGGCGATGCGGTGCGACGCCTCGCGGAACGGCTACAGGCGCCGGTTACCACCACGCTGCTGGGCAAGGGCACGTTCCCGGAGACCCACGACCTCTCGCTGGGGATGCTGGGCATGCACGGCACCGCCTACGCCAACAAGGCGGTAATCGACTGCGACCTGATCATGTCGATCGGCTCGCGCTTCGACGATCGCATCATCGGCCAGCCGCACATGTTCTGCCGCAACGCGGTCAAGATCCATATCGATGTCGACCCGGGCGAGCGGGGCAAGATGATCGTCCCCGACTACTTCATCGAAGGTGACGCCCGTCTGGTGGTCGAGGAGCTGCTCAAGTACGTCGGCCGCGCCGACACCGAGGCATGGCTCAAACGCGTGGCCGGCTACCGGCGCAAGTACCCGCTCAAGTACCGCAAGCAGGGTGGGCTCAAGATGCAGCACGTCATCGACGAGCTGTACCAGCTCACCGAAGGGCGTGCCATCGTCAGCACCGACGTCGGCCAGCATCAGATGTGGGCGGCTCAGTTCTATCGCA
>CAJWOB010000420.1 GCA_913043885.1 uncultured Spirochaetaceae bacterium
CGACACGCGGAAACCGTCGGGCTGTTGGAACGCACGCTGGGCGAGGATCTGGCCGCGCTGGCCCCGGCGCCGCTGCGCGCAACAGCTGCAGCAGCTGGTCGGCGGTGACCGCGGTGAGCTCCTCGCTGCCGCCGCGAGCACCACTCCCGCCGCCGGCGCGCTGCACCAGCGCAGCCGGGCCGCGCTCGCACTGACCGAGGCAGGGGCTGCGGTGCCACGCTGCGCCCTCGCTGAACGGTGCGGTGGCATCCTCTGCAGCCAATCGCTGGCACAGCTGCTCGGCGCCGGCGGTGCGGCAGGCAATATCGTCACATACGTGTACCACCACCGGTGGCGCCGGCTCGGTGGCCAGCAACGCATAGAAGGTGGCAACGCCATAGCCGTCCGCCGGCGGAACCCCCAGCCGCTGGCAGAGGTAGCCCAGGGCACCCGGGCTGACGTAGCCGACCGCCTCCTGCACCGCCCACAGGGTCGGCAGCAGGCGGTGGCGTTGCTCGGCCACCCAGCTCCAGCCGGTGCGGGAGGTACGCGCGTCGTCGCCTTCCTGGCTCCGTTCGGCTCGCTCGCCGCCCTCCCAGCGGCTGCGAGGGGGCCCGAGCTCGGCGTCGACGGCGGCACGCTCCGCTCTCGTCGGTGCCTCGGCTATGGCGTGCTGGTCCACCGCGGTTCCGTCCGCTACCCGACGTCGGCGACCGCCTGAATGCGGATGGCGGTGGCCTTGAACTCGGCGGTGCCCGATCGTGGGTCCCAGGCATCTGAGGTGAGCGTGTTGGTGTCGACGTCGTCGGGGAAGTGGAGGGTCATGAACGCCAATCCGGGGCGCAGCCCGGCTTCGTAGCGGGCCGGCGCCTCCACGCTGCCCCGGCGCGAGCTGACCCGCACCAGCTGGCCATCGGCGATGCCCAGTCGCGCGCCGTCCTCGGGCGCGATGTCAACGGTCTCGCCGCGTCGAATCGGCGATACAAAGCCGCCGCTCTGCACTCCCGTGTTGTAGGAGTCGAGGCGGCGACCGGTGGTCAGGCGAATCGGGTACTCGTCGCTGAGCTCGTCCAGCGGCGGCGCGTGTGCCACCGCAGAAAACGGCGCCCTCCTACCCTCGATCGGGCGCTGCCAGAGCCGCCCGTGGAGGTAGGTGGCGCCGGGATCCTGCTCGTCGACGCAGGGCCACTGCAGGCCACCGAGCTCTTCCAGACGGGCATAGCTCATTCCCGCATGCATCGGCGACAGACTGCGCAGCTCGTCCCACGCCTGCTCTGCGGTCGGCAGATCCCATTCGTGACCGAGGCGCCTCGCCAGATCGCAGATGATGGCGATGTCGTCTCTGGCCTCTCCGGGCGGAACGAGCGCGCGCCGCACCAGCTGCACCCGACGTTCACTGCTGGTGACGGTACCCTCCGACTCCGCCCAGGTGGCGGCCGACGGCAGCACCACGTCGGCGAGCTCCGCGGTGCGGGTCAGAAAGATGTCCTGAACGATGAGCGTCTCCAGCCCCTCGAGCAGCGCCCGAGCGTGCTGCGAGTCGGCCTCGGACTGAGCCGGGTTCTCGCCGATGACGTAGAGCGTTCGCAGGTCGCCCCGCTCCATCGCCTCGAACATCTGCGACAGGTGCCAGCCGTTGCGGTTGGGGAGGCTCGCCCCCCACGCGGCCTCGAATTTGGCGCGAGCGCCCTCGTCCTCCACGTCCTGGAAGCCGGGGAATTTGTTGGGCAGGGCGCCCATGTCGCCGCCACCCTGGACGTTGTTCTGGCCGCGCAGCGGCACCAGGCCGGAACCGTAGCGGCCGATGTGACCGGTAAGCAGCGCCAGATTGATGAGCGCCACCACATTGTCCACGGCGTTGTGGTGTTCGGTGATGCCCAGCGTCCAGCACAGCTGGGCACTCGCGGCGGTTGCGTACGCATGGGCTAGCTCGCGGATGGCGCTGGCCGGGACACCGGTAAGGCGCTCGCCCTCCGCCAGGGTGAAAGGCGCCACGGCGGCCTGATACTCGGCAAAGCCCTCGGTGGCGTTGGCGATGAACTCCTGGTCGTGCAGCCCGGCATCGATGATCTCTCGACCGACGGCGTTGGCCAGCGCGATATCAGAACCGACATCGATACCCAGCCAGAGGTCCGCCCACTGCGCGGAGCTGGTGCGGCGCGGATCCACGACGAACAGACGCATACCGTTGTGAACGCCCTTGAGCAGATGGTGAAAGAAGATCGGGTGCGCCTCGCGCGCGTTAGAACCCCAGAGCACGCCCACCTCGGCGTGCTCGATCTCCTCGTACGAGGATGTGCCTCCGCCCACGCCAAAAACCGTCGCCAGACCGACGACGCTGGGCGCGTGTCAGGTGCGGTTACAGCTGTCTATGTTGTTGCTGCCCAGGACCACGCGGGCGAACTTCTGGGCCATGTAGTTCACCTCGTTGGTGGCCTTGGAGCAGCTGAACATGCCGAACGAGCTGCCACCGCGTCTGCGAGCGGCGTCGAGCCCTTCGGCGGCCCGGTTCAGAGCCTCATCCCAGCTCGCCGGTCGCAGCTGCCCCCGCTCCCGCACCAGCGGTTGCGTAAGGCGTTGGTACTTCCGCATCGGCGCAATGTAGCCGCCCCTGACCGTGCGGTGCCAGCGGGCTAGGGGGACGTCCGCTCCTCGCTCTCGACCACGCGCACCTCGGTCCCGAGCCGAACGCCAAATCGCTCCTCGACCGCGTCGCGAATTGCCGCCGCAGCCGCCACCAGCTCCTGTCCCGAGCGGCAGACTTCGTTCAC
>CAJWOB010000421.1 GCA_913043885.1 uncultured Spirochaetaceae bacterium
GCCAGAGCGGCGCTGATCGCCACCGAGACCAGCCCAATCGCGGCGCTGCCTCGGCCGCTCGCCATCCGTTCGGACTAGCCGACCTCTATCGCCACCCGCACCGCGTCGTCGCTGCGATGGTAGGCGGTGTCGTAGGCCTGTGGCGCCTGCTCCAGCGGGAAGCGGTGGCTGATCATCCCGGACAGATCCACATCACCGCGCGCCACCAGATTGATCGCCATCTCGAACATACCCCGTCGCTCGGCGGGCGGCGTGCTGTTGAACAGCACGGTGGGCTGTTTGGAGTGAAAGGACGCGAAATCGAACTCGAACCGCGGCGGCTTCACCGACCCGAAGAACATGATCTCACCGCCGCGGCGTAGCAGCGGCGCACACAGGTTGATCGCTTCCTGGTCGCCGGAAGCATCGACCACCACGTCAGCCAACCCACCGTCGAACGCGGCCTGCACCTGCGCCACCGCGTCGTCGGCAGCACCATCTACCACGTGGGTGGCGCCGTACCGCAAGCCGGCCGCCCGGCGGGCCTCGCTTAGCTCGACGCCGACGATACGGCGTGCGCCCATGCGGCGTAGCAGGATGTCGAACATAAGCCCGATTCCCCCCTGGCCGATGACGGCGACGCTGCTGCCATTCACCGGCGACAGCTTCTGCACCGCGTTCAGCACCGTGCCGAGCGGCTGAGCCAGCACCATCTCGTCGATCGGGTGGTCGGGAACGCGGAAGATGTGGGGCGGGATGGCCTCGAACAGCTCCGCCGCTCCCCCGTGGGAGCTCGGTACTGCCAGCACGCGCTCGCCACGCTGCAGCGGGAAGACGATCTTCGAGCTGTACGCGATTTCCTCGACGACGCCGATGATCTCGTGTGCAGACTCCCCGGGCTGCATTGGAAAGTGCTCGGCCGAGCCGTAGTACATCGTACGCAGGTCGCTGCCACAGATGGAGATGATCTCCGGGCGCACGATGGCGTAGTCGGTGCGGGCGGTGGGAGCGTCGGCGTCCACCATCTCCATCTGGCCCGGCGCCGTTACCTGTAGTGCCCTCATGCTTGCGCCGACACCGAGAAGATATCCGCGCAGCGGAAGTAGAAGCGCAACCGCAGCCGCTGGCCCTTCAGCTCGCCGCCGTCCCTGCGCGTCCGCGACCCGCCTTTGCCGTTGGCGGCCTCGATCCAGTTGAGGGGCTGGTCGGTCAGGTCGATTGGCCCCTGCAGGATGCACTTCTCCTTCTCGTAGCCGGGGACGACACGGTCACTGCCGTCGATCAGCTCCGCCATGATGTAGGCCTCGTTCAGGTCGTTGCTGAAGCCGCTGCCAGGTTGGCGGCAGTTGAGGGCCAGGGGCGCCCCGGGCATGTCGAAGGTGCGCGTCTCGAACACCCCGTTGGCTCGGGTGGTGACGTAGGTCATTCGATTCTCCGGCAGGCTCAGCAGCTCAGTCGGTCTGCGGAACATCATCAAGCCGCCAATCACCATCGGGTTGTGGGCGACGTAGGCCCCCGCCTCGACCCCCCGGAAGCAGCGCTCCCAGCTCAGACCATCCTTGCTAAGCCACCACTCCTGATCGAGGGTGCCGGGTCCGTGACCATCGAGCCTCATCGGTGGTACGCCGGCGGGCAGGTAGCTTCCCGCGTAATTGAGCGAGATCAGGAAGAAGCGGCCGCCATACTCGAACGGCGCGCCGGCATAGAACTCGAGGTCCGGGGGGTCCTGCTCGTCGGGGGCGATGTGGTACTCCGGCGGCACGAGCGGCCCACCGATGGTGCGCATGTGGCCGACCATCTTCAGGCCATGCTTGTAGTGGTTGGGCAGGTCCGGGGTCCACTCGAACCCATCCGGGCTGGTGCGGATGCAGCAGGTGCGAATGCCGTCCAGCACCAACTCGTTGACGCGCTTGTGATCGTTGCGCAGCCAGCCCTTGTTGTAGCTGATGAAGCGCTGCGCCACGGAGCTCCAGATAGCGCCCCAGCGGTCACCCTCATGGTAGACCGGGTTGCCCTCGTAGGCCTGCCAGCTCTCACCGTCGCTGCTGGTGAGCGCGTAGGTGGCGAACTCCTGCTTCGGAACGCCGTCGTCGGGATCGTCGAAGCCGATGCCGACGTTCTTCAGGCATAGATAGCGCCCCAGCTCGGGGCTGTAGCTGACCGTCGCAACGTGCTGCCAGTGATGACCCTCGGCGAGGGGAAGATTGTCGCGCTCGCTGTCGATGACCACTCGTACGTTCTCGAAGTGCTCACCGTCCGCGGTCTCGGCGCGGAACAGCTTCCAGTGGGTGGCCTTGCCGCACTTGTAGCCGAACACGCTGTAGCTGCCGTCTGCCTGGCGCTCGGTAAAGGTGATGTTGAACCCGGGGTCCTGGCAGTCGCGCAGATGCTGCAGGGTGGAAGCGGTGATACGGGTGTCGCCCCATACGTTGTGGATGTCGTCGCCGTCGACAAAGGTCAGAAGCACCCGCTGAGTGTAGCCGACGGGGTGGGCGGCGCGAACGCCGTCCTCGGCGCGAACGCGGGTCGGCAGCTAGTGTGCCATCTCACAACCCCTCTCTCACGGACATCAGCCTCCGCCTTGTCGTCTTGGTCGTGGCCGGCGGTGGAAGGGACGCGCCTTTATCCGTATAGAGGTGGGATAGCGCTCAGGGTCCACTCGGCGCTATCCGCACGGTATACGGATAGCGTCGGGGACCACGACAGTCGTGGCCCGACGAACTCGTAGACGGCACACTATTCGATGCCGCCGCGGCGCGGGTCGAAGG
>CAJWOB010000422.1 GCA_913043885.1 uncultured Spirochaetaceae bacterium
ATGGTGGGGCCGTCCTCCAGCGCCACGTCGCGCGGGTAGTAATAACACTGCACCTCGGTTATTTCGCAGCCGCTGCCAGAGAGGCCGTCGGAGTGCCAGGCCTGGCCCACAAAGGGCTCGCTAAAGAGGTGGTGGTGGGCGCCGGTGGGCACGCGAAAATTTTCGCCCAGCAGCGAGCGCACGGCGCCTGCCGGTTGAGCAGGACCCCGTCTACGAACCACGGCTCCTGTAGCAGTCCCTGGTCCTCGAAGGCACCGCCATCCTCCCGCTCGTAGGGGTGGTCGGCGAGGTACTCCCTCACCTGCCGGTTCACCTCTTCCGTCACCACCCCCTCCAGCATCATGTAGCCGCGCTTGCAGAACTCCAACACCTGGCTGTCGGTAAGGGTCGGCTCGAGGTCGGGCATGCGCGTAGTCGCTGGGCTCACGCTACCCCCATCGCTCAAGGATGAACTCGAACCCGAGGCCGTAGGTGCGCGACTCGTCCATCATCAGCGCCATGTCCGGGAACCGGATTACCCGCCAGCCATCGCGAATCGCGTCCAGTGGCGACTGGTAGGGCCAGTCGTTGGGGTTGGGCGGCCCCTCGAGGATATCACCGTCCCTGACCAACGCCATCCCGTGAACCGGGGAGTCCAGCGAGCTGCTCTGGGTCTGCAGGTAGAGCAGATCCTGTCGCCCGCTGCCGCCCTCCGCCACCTTCTCGAAGGCGTGTTTCAGCTTCGGCTCGGTGAGCGTGCCGTCGCGTAGCTCCCGCAGGCACGCGTCGATGACTTCGTGAACCATCGAGGCGGATGATATGCCTTCGATGCCGCCCACGTCGTCGGGGCAGCGCCGCCGGGAGCGTGATCAGGCCAGCAGGCCAAACACGGTGGTGAGCGAGGTGGTCAACGCAACTCCGAACCCGATCATCCAGATGACCGCCTTGAAGCGCTTGTCGCTGTTGGCGATGGCATCGTCGAAACGTCTATCGACGGCCTCGAAGCGCTTGTCGATGGCCTCGAAGAGTTTGTCGATGGCGGCGAAGCGCTCCTTGGTGAAGCCGAAGCGCTCGTCCATTAGCTCTCGCTTTGAGAGCAGCAGCTCTCACTGAGTCTTGAGCTCCTCTTCCACCCGCACCGACCGTTCCAGCAGCTGGGTGCCGATGCCGCCGACGTCGTCGCGGGGGACCATCCCCTCCACCAGCTCTCGCACCCACGGCTTCAGATACTCGCCGATGCGACCGACGTCTTCCTCTCTGAGTGCCACAGACTCCGCCACCAGCACCTCCGAATGTATCAACCGCGGCACCTCGGCGCTGCTTCAGGGCGGTATCAGATGTGGAACACGTAGAGGTCGCGCCGCTCGAGGGGCAGGGAAAGCCAGCCGCCGCCTGCCAGGTGACTCTCGGCCACCGCCAGGCACGCCTCGGTGATGTGATGGGTGAGCGCAACGTTGCCCAGGGTCGGCCCGTGTCCCTCGTGCTCCGCCACCAGGTCCTCCAGACATGCCACCACCGGACCCCGGTCCTCACCTGCCTGCGCTTCGGCCTGCTCCGGCATCGGCCGCTGCCGCCACGAGCCGGGAGCGTCGCGATCGCCGGAGCGCAGCACGACCGCCTCCCCGTTATCGAGCGAGCGGATCGATCCGACGGCACCGATCACCTCGAACTCCCAGTAGGCGGCCGGCACCGACCACGCCTCCACGCCGGTGGTGAAGCGCAGCTGATAGGTGGCGCGCGGGTCGGCGGCGACGTGGCGACCGTCGGAGGCGCTTGCCGGAGACACCAGCTCACCGCGCACCCGATCGATCGGTGGATCGCCCAGTAGCAGCGAGATCGTGTCTATCGAGTGGATATGGCCGTGGAGCAGCGTCGTCGGCGCGTAGTGGACGACCGCAATCGGGTCGCCGATGACGCCCTCCGCAATCGCATCGCGTACCTGCTGGTAGTGGCGATCGAAGCGACGCAGCACGCCGGAGTTGAACGCGGCGCTGGCGGCATGTACCGCGTCACGCACCTCGTCGGCCCGCTCCAGCGACGAGGCCATCGCCTTCTCCACGTACACCATGGGCAAGCCCGCCTCGACCGCAGCAACAGTCAGATCGGCGTGGGCGTCGCCCCGAAACGCGTGATCTATCGCTCGATCTGCCGGCTTCAGCAGGCCAGAGGCGGTGGTGCAGATGGCGACCATGTCGAGCGATTCGGCGGCCAGCATCTCGCCGGCGTCCTCATACACCGCGTCGACACCCCACCGAGCCGCGAACGCACTGCGGCGCTCGGCGAGCAGGTCGCAGCCGGCTACGACCTCTAGGAGTGGACTGGCGCTGCAGGCAGCGGCAATCGCGAACGGCGCGTACTGGTGATGCCCCTCGTCGCCGATGGTGCTGCCCATGCGGCCGAGCCCTACGATGCCGACGCGATACGGTGCCACGGGCCAAGCATAGCCCGAGGGTGCGGCAGCGCCTGCCACCGCTGCGCGTCCCGAGGCAGCGCGATGTGGCGCGTCGCTACCCGGCGCGGGGTATGGTGCGCACTCGATGACCGACGACCCTATTAGGACCAGCAAGGAGGGTGCGATCGTTGCCGGCGGCGTGACGCCCGCCGCCCTCTGCGCCGCCGTAGTTAAATTCAAAGTAATACGAGAAAATATTTTATTGAGAGCGAGTGCGTGACATGTTAAAAATTTATTAAGTTTGTAAAGACCCGGTCGGGACCCATGTGAGGGCGGGGCGGCCGCCGGCCGGGCCCAGCCCCCCCCTCGCAGGGCA
>CAJWOB010000423.1 GCA_913043885.1 uncultured Spirochaetaceae bacterium
TTTTGGACAACCTGCTGGGGTATAGCTAATAATTATCATTTACGTGGAAGTAATGAAGATGGTATTACATTAAGAACAAGAGAGGATGCAATTAAGGAGGCTGCTAAAAATATAAAAAACAAAATTTTTGATGGAATACGCATAGTAGATTTTTCTAACGTGGTTTCTGGTCCGATGGCCACGCAAATTCTCGCCGATCAGGGAGCGGATGCGGCGCGCCAGCCGATCGCCCACTCGGTCTCCTCGATCGCGTTCATCGGAGAACCGTGGCCTACGAACAGGACCGGCATCGGTGCCGCGTTCACGCCACCAATGGTGGCTCGGCCGGGGGCAGATAGCCAGCGTCAGAAGCCCGTCAACCCGTTGACCTCCGCTCGCCGGCGGGCTACGTTGAGTCCCAGAAGTCGTCCGCTCCTACCGTACACGCCAGCGTTCGCTAGCGTTTGTCGAGCCTGCAAATTACATTGCGCTTGCCGATCGTTGGTTCGTTTGGCTTGGGGACCGGAGTCGGAGGGACGAAGGAGAAGAATGGCCAACAAGAGACTGTACGTCGGCGGGCTTCCGTACGAGGTCACCGACGACAAGCTACGTGAGGTTTTCCTCGCCCACGGCAACGTAGAATCCGCATCGGTAATTACCGACCGCTACTCGGGCGAGTCGCGGGGATTCGGTTTCGTGGAGATGGGAACCGAAGAGGAGGCGGCCGCCGCTGTCGCAGCCCTGAATGACACAGAGATGGACGGGCGGAGAATAACCGTCGCCGAAGCTCGCGAGCGTCAGGACCGCGGCCGGGACCGCTGGTAACCGGGGCTGGAGCTCCCTAGCTCGCGCCCCTAGACGCGGGTCCGATACTCGGACCTGATCGAGAAGGTCGATGCCTGCGGGTATCGGCCTTTTTTTGTGACGGCAACGGCGTTCGCATTGCCAGACCGAGGAACAGCGTAGAGCCGGCCACATCGGTAACCGCTGTCAGCAGTATGGCGGACGCCTGCGCCGGGTCGCGTCCAATCCTGCGCAGAAACAGCGGGATGGCGACACCGGCAACCGCCGCAATCGCCATGTTCGCTATCATGGCGATGCCCAGCACCGCAGCGAGCGCTACGGCTCCGGCCACAGCCATTGCCGCCACGCCCGCACCCGCTCGCTTCACTAGTAGGTGCCCAGCTCCCCCCGCTCGCTCACGCTCACCGAGGCAAACCTACCGGAAGCAGATGCCACGCCCTCCGAGCCGGTCGCCCTTAGCGCGTGCAGTAGGTCGAACAGGTCCTCGCGGGTATCCACCGCGCAATACCTGTAGAGACAGCGCCAGCGGGCCAGTAGGGCACGGCGGTCGACGTCCGTTGCCACCTCCGCGTCCGTGGCAGCGCGTATGGCAGCCCGTAGCCCGCCATACCAGGCCCCCTCGAGCGCAAACTTCTGCAGCCGCGTCGTCAGCTCCGCATACAGCTCGTAGATGCCGGCAACTGCCGGCACTCGCGCCGCAATGTCGTGGCGATCGGCAAGGGAAAGGGGGGACCAGTGGACGTCGAAGTGCACGTCGTCGCCCTGCACCGTCTTGGCGATCGAGCCTGGCTCAGCACGGCCGCGCATCCGGGCCCCTACTCCTCGTAGATGTGCTCGCCGCGCTGCAGGCGACGCGCGATCAGAGCGGTCTGCTCGCCGGCGCGGCGTGTCGGGCAGTGGGCGGCGAGGTTGCGTACTACCCCGGCGAAGATACGGGCAGTGCGCTGCGTGGCGCGGGTAGCGTGGGTCGCGTCCGCCGCTCGCTCGCGATCGACGGTCTGAGTCGCCGCCGCCTCGAGCAGCTGTAGTGAGTGGAAGTCCAGGTCCTCGCGCAGCGTGGCCAGCGCCAGGGCGTCGACCAGCGTGGCGACGCGGTCGGCGGGTTGCCAATCCGGCTCGTCCGCCTCGAGTATGCCGCCAACGGCGGCAGCGGCGACCAACCCATCGGACCGCTGGTCGAACAGCCGGAGCAGCGCTGCGCGGTCGAGCCGCCGGCCGTCGTCGGAGCCGGCAGACAGCGCGTCGGTGCCGGCGGGTATCGCTGCGGGGGGCACGTTCAAGTAGCGATCGAGGTACACCGCCACCGCGGCGTCGTAGATGTTACGCACCACGTCGGGGTCGCGGGACCGTCGCACCGCCTGTGCCACCGCATTGCTGAAGATGAACGTGTCTTGTGGATTGAACCAATCCCCCACCTCGTTGGAGGGCGCAAAGCGGGCAAGCCGCACGCCGGCGGCGTAGGCCACCGTGTCGGCCACCTCCGCGGGTGCCACCCCTGTGCGCAGGGACTCCTCGACAGCGGCGATGACCTTCTGCACATCGTCGTCGAACAGCGCCGCCAGCAACGCCGTCTCCTCGGGGCCGTCCGTCGTCAGCGTCTGCGCTGTCGCGGCCCCTTCCGCGAGCACCGACGACAGGCGTGCGTGGCAGGCATCCACCAGCGCCACGATCTCGTTCGGGTGATGCCAGGGAGTACTCTCCTCCGCACCGCGAGCGCCGATGAGGGGCGCCGCCAGCAGCGGCAGCAGCTGGGAGCGGTGCTCTGGTCCTAGGTGGTCGGCCAACTCCAGCGCCTTGTTGCAGGCGTCGAGCACATGCCCGCCGTCGGCGTAACGACGTATGCCGGCCGCGGCGAACACCGCCTCGGCGAGATGCGTGTCGATAGGGCCCGGGCCTTCCGTGTCATCGATCACGGTGAGCAGAGTGCGTTCCGCAGCATCCCGATGC
>CAJWOB010000424.1 GCA_913043885.1 uncultured Spirochaetaceae bacterium
ATCTGCCGCGGCGACCCGGCGAGTCGGTCACCATGCGGGCCATGCTCTGGACACCCGACGAGGCGGCAGAGCTGCTGTTACGGATCGCCATCCGCGAGCGGGTGGTAGCGCTGTTGGTGACGGTCGACGCCGCCGGGAGTTTGACCGTGCCTGGCGGGCGTGAGTAACCTCCCAGGGGGGAAAATGCAGCTCTATTTCCTGATTACGCTTGGAAATGTGCTCACAGGCACAATCCTGGCCAGCGACTACCTGGCCCGGCGCGCACCCGCTCTGGCGCGCATCGCCGAGCTGTTCGGCGAGCGTCGCGGCCGCGTTACGCTCGGGGCGCTGACCGCGGCGGCTGGCTTCCTGGGGCTCACCTTCCCCGCCGCCGGCTGGGCGTTTTTTGGCGACCTTATCCCGGCGCTCGTCGGTATCGCTGCCGGGGGCACGCTGCTGGCGACATCGAGCGATCGCGGCGAGGAAGAGACTGGCTCACGTACCACGAAGGATGATTCAGCCCCGGTGGTGAAGGCCGATGGCATCGTCGATCGCGCAACCAAGCTAGGGGCGACCTATCGGGTACCGCTCGGACTGGCGTCAGTGGCAACCGGCCTTCTTCACTTCCTGCTGCCGGGGTTCTCGCTGCTGTAGCCGGTCGAGGGGCGGATCCGCCCTACGCCGACTCTTCCGCTACCGCCTCCTGCGAGCGCTTGACCACGTCCTCCGCTAGCTTGCCGGTGAGGGGGTTGTAGTGGCTGAACTTCACCTCGAACGAGGCAGTGCCAGAGGTAATCGACTTCAAATCGATGGCGTAGCGCTGCATTTCCGCTTGCGGCACCTGCGCCGTTACCACTAGGATCCCACCGCCAATCGGCTCCTGTCCCTGGATACGGCCGCGGCGGCCGCTTAGATCGGACAGGATCTCACCGAGGTAGCGCTCCTCTACGAAGACCGTCAGGTCGACGACCGGCTCCAGCAACGTGGGCTTCGCCTTGGCTGCTGCCTCGCGCAGCGCACCACGCGCCGCTAGCGCGAATGCCAGCTCGGAGCTATCGACGGGATGCTCCTTGCCGTCCACCACCGACGCCTCGACGTCAACCATCGGATATCCGGCAATTACCCCGGAAGCCAGTGCCTCACGAACGCCCTTCTCTACGCCCGGGATGTAGCCCTTGGAAATGGCGCCACCAAAGATCGCGTTGACGAACTGGAACTGCTCGCCCCGCGGCAGTGGCTTGATCTCGATGGCGACGCGGGCGTACTGCCCACGCCCGCCGGTCTGTTTCTTGTGTTGGAACTCCGCCGCGGCGGGCGCGTTGATCGTCTCGCGGTAGGCGATACGCGGCAGATCCGTGGTTACCTCGATGCCCGCCTCCGCCTTGATGCGTTCCAGCCAGATGTGAAGCTGCAGCTCACCCATGGTGGCGACGACCGTCTCCTTGGTTTCGGGATTGAAGGACACCTGAAAGGTGTGGTCCTCCTCGGCCGCACGCACCATCAACTGGCTGAGCTTGTCCTCGTCCTTCTGTGACACCGCGTTGATCGTGACGGCGTGCACCGGTTGCGGCAGGTCGAGCGGCGGTAGCACCAGCTCCCCACCCGAGCTCAGCGAGTCGTTGGTGGCTACTGAGCCGAGCTTCACCAACACGCCCACATCTCCCGCCGGCAGCGCAGCGACGTCCACCAGCTTCTGGCCCTGCAGCCGATACAGCTTGCTGATCCGCTCCTTGGAGCTATCACGGGCGCACAACAGCTCGGAGTCGGGGGTGATCGTGCCCGACACCACCTTTACCCAGGAGAGCTTGCCAGAGTACTGATCGATTCCGGTCTTGAAGACAAAGGCGCAGGGAGTGCCGCTCTCGTCCACCGCCAGCTCTACCGGCTCGCCACTGCCGTTACTCGCCGCCACCGACCCAGAAGGCGCGGGGCCCGACCCAGCCACCAGGTCGAGCAGCTCTCCCACACCGTCACCCGAAAGCGCAGATCCGGCGACCACTGGCACCGCCGCCGCGTTCCCGAGGGCGGCGGCCAGGCCGCGCTGCACCTCTTCGGGGGAGAGCGCTTCCTCCTCAAGGTACTTCTCCATCAACTCGTCGTCGCCTTCCGCCGCGCCTTCCATGAGGCGTAGCTGTTGCTCGGTGACGAAGTCGGCGGCATCAGCCGGCGGTGCAGAGCGCTTGCGCTTGCCCCCCTCCACCGTGCTGGCCTGCCCTGACTGCAGGTCGACGACGCCGGCGAACGACGCACCGGCCCCGATCGGCGCCGCGGTCGGGACGAGGGTGGCGCCAAACTTCTCGCTGATATCGGCGAGCACCTTCTCGTAGTCGGCGTGCTCCTTGTCCATCTGGTTGATGAACAAGATCCGCGGCAGACCGAGCGCGTCGAGGCGACGCCACAGCTTCACGGTCTCCATCTGCACGCCGGCATCGCCGCTCACCACCATCACCGCCATCTCTGCGGCGCGCAGCGCCGCCACTACCTCGCCGACGAAGTCTGCGGATCCCGGGGTGTCGATGACGTTGACGGTGACGCCGTTCCATTCGACGTGACCGAGGGCGGCCCTAATCGAGATCTTGCGGGCGATCTCGTCGTCGGTGTAGTCGCTGACCGACTTGCCACCGTCTACGGGTTCGAACTTGGCAACCGCTCCACCCATGACGAGCAGGTGCTCCATGAGAGAGGTCTTCCCGGTTCCGCCGTGTCCGATGAGTGCGACGTTCCGTACTGATGCTGTGCCGGCTG
>CAJWOB010000425.1 GCA_913043885.1 uncultured Spirochaetaceae bacterium
TCGGCGACCTGGAGGAAGATGCCGGTCAGGCAGCAGCCGATGCGGTGCGCAACGCCGGCGGGGGCGCCGCCTTCCACCGTACCGACACATCGGACGAGTCGAGTGTCCGCGAGCTGATGGCTGCGGCGACGAACGAAATTGGTCCGATCGACATCCTGATCAACAACGCGGCCGCGTTCGTGTTCGGCAAGGTCGAGGAGGTCTCGGCCAGCGACTGGCAGCGGGTGTTCGGCGTCAACGTCATCGGCTACGCCAACTGTGTGCGCGAAGCGCTGCCCTCGTTCCGCTCCCAGGGCGGGGGAAGTGTGGTCAACATCGCCTCGGTCAGCAGCTACATCGCACAGCCGGAGTTCGTCCCCTACAACGCATCCAAGGGGGCGGTGCTACAGCTGACTCGCTGCCTGGCGATGGACCTGGCTGTCGACAACGTGCGCGTAAACGCCGTCTGTCCAGGCGCCATCCGCACCCGCGCCACCGACCGTCACATCGCCTCCCTCGGGCTCGATCCGGAGCAGGCCTACGAGGAGTTCGGCAAGGACGCGGTGCTGAAGCGCATGGGCCGCCCCGAGGAGATCGCCAACGGGGCGCTGTTCCTCGCCTCCGATGAGGCATCGTTTGTGACCGGCGCACATATCGTCATCGATGGCGGCGCCACTATCGACTGAGGAGACAGATGACCGATCTCGCTCACCACATCGCACACGCGCCGCTGGTCGACACCCACGAGCACCTGCATCGCGAGCAGGTGTGGACCACCGCCGGCCCCGACATCCTGCAGGACCTATTCGGCAACTACGTCACCGGCGATCTAGTGAGCGCCGGTGCGGCGCCGGACGCCGTCGAGCGATTGACCGCCGAGGCCCCAGATCGCGACATCGCCGCGCTATTTGCGCCGGTTCAGGAGGCGTGGCAGCGCGTACGGTTCACGGGGTATGGCCGTGCCACCGCCGAGGTGGCGCGGCGCTTCTACGGCGTCGAGGAGCTCACCGTCGACACCCTGGCCGCCGCGGCAGAGCACGGTCGCTCGCTGCAGCGGCCCGGCGAGCGACTACGACTGCTACGTGACGAGGCCAGGCTTGACCACACCCAAACCGACGACTCGCGCTGGCCATGTGAGCCGGACGAAGCCGACCAGAGCTTCTTCCTCTATGACCTCTCTTGGTTCTCACTGTCGCGCGGCGACGTGGAGCCGGCTGCGCTGCACGCTGCGACCGGGGTAGAGGTGACCGGCCTGGACTCGCTGGACGAGGCTATGGCTGCGCTGTTCGCGGCGGAGGGAGGCCGGGCGGTAGCGGTAAAGACACAACACGCGTATGCGCGCACGCTCCGCTGGGAGGAGAGGAGCCGCAGCGAAGCTTCCGCGGCACTGCGGGCGCTGCTGCACAAGGGCGCCGAGGGCGTGGACTACGCCACCTCGCTGTGTCTGGGGGACTGGTGCCTGGCACGTGGAGTGGAGCACGCCATCGAGCACCAACTACCCTTCAAGATCCATACCGGCTATTACGCCGGCAACGATCGGATGCCACTGGACTTAATACGGCCCAGCAATCTGTGCGGGCTCCTGGAGCGCTATCTCGACGCTCGCTTTGTCTTGATGCACATCGCCTATCCCTATCAGGCCGAGCTGCTTTCTCTGGCCAAGCACTACCGCAACGTGTGGGTGGACCTGTGCTGGGCCTGGTCGATCGACCCACGCAGCTCCGGCGAGTGGCTACGCCGCTGGATCCACACGGCGCCCGTCAACAAACTATTCGCCTTCGGGGGCGACACCCGCTGGCCTACCTCGGCGTTCGCCTACGCACTGCAGGCGCGCGAAGGAATCGCCGCCGCCCTCGATGCGGAGGTGGCGGTAGGCGACATCTCGGAGGCGGAGGCGATGGAAGTAGCCACCCGGATAATGCACGCCAACCAGTACGAGTGCTTCGACATCGCCGGCACCCGCGCAGCAATCGCCCAGTCGGCGGCCTAGCGCCTAGCGGTCCGCCGCACGGAGGACCTCGCCCAAGCCATCAGCTGCCGCCCGCCGATGGCGCTCACAGTTTAGGTCCACACGCACCGACTTGACCGCAGACAGGGCATACTCGGTCGATGCCGAGTCGGGTGAACCGCGGCACGCCATTCGGCTCCTTCCAGACGAGGCGATCGGCACCCTCGGCCACGACGATCGTGCGACTACTCGTCTGCGTGCAGGGGCAGGTTTACCCTCGTGTTGCCGAGTGCGTGGGACCGCAGCATGCCCAGCATGATCTCCACCGTCTTGCGTGCCTCGAGGCCGTCGCAGCTCAAGGGCGCCGCCGCTTGCCGCTGGTCTCCGGCCTCTAGTGCGTCGACCAACTCGGCGACTGCCGCGTGTTGCCTCACCGCCAGGTACTCGGGCGGCTCGATGGTTTCGACCTTGTGGCCGCGCAGCTCGCCGGCTCGCACCAGGCGACCATGGCTGTCCGAGAGGAGCAGTCTGCCCTCGTCGCACGTGACCGTTACCGAAGAGGAGAAGCTGTCCGATTTAGCAGACAGATACGTCGCGCGGATGTCGTCGCCGAAGTGCACCATCGCCACCGCGGCCGGGTCTCCTTTAGGGTCCCGGCCGCCGTCACCTTGATACGAGTCGTATCCCTCGAATCCGCTCTCGAGCTCGGCCACCACCCACTCAGGGTCGCTTCCGGCGTACCAGCACAGCAGATCGATCAGATGGCTGCCGTTGCGGAACAGCATGGCTCGCGGGCC
>CAJWOB010000426.1 GCA_913043885.1 uncultured Spirochaetaceae bacterium
CCGGCGATGCCGGAGACCGTCACGCGGTTGCTGAGGTTCGGCGTCGGGTACTTCAGGTACTGGGTGTTGACGTTGAACTCACTGTAGAGATCGAAGCCGTGGAAATCGCGTATCTCGGCCGTAACACCGTAGGTCTGAGCGGCGGTGGGCAGGCCGTAGCTGAAGACGACTTCGCGCTGGTTCACGAAGTCTTTTGTGTTACCATCGGCGCGAGTCACTAGGCGGTACTGAGGCACTCCGTCAAGGTCGGTCTGGCGATCTGAGGCCATCTCGACCCGGTAGTCATTGGCAAGCACAAGCCTGAAGCGAGCCTCCTCAATGTGGGCAACCACTTGATGGGCTTCGAATTCATCGAGCAGGAGTGGTCCCTCGAGCAGCGCCGCTAGGAGCGACTGCCCCAGGCGCTCGTAGCCCCGGCGGGTGTAGTGGACGTGGTCCGGCGCGCCGAAGGCCGGATCCGCGGCCGACCACTCCACCATCGACAGGGGACCGCCGCTGAAGGCCACCAGGTCGAAGAAGCCACAGCCGGTCTGGACCGCGACCCGGTGCTGGGCCTCGATGAGCTGATGGGTCCGGGGGCGGTCCTCGTAGGAGCCGTCGTCCCGGCGAACCGGTCGATCCGAGGGCCCGACCAGCAGACAGCTCGCGTCGGGGGTGGTCTCGCGGATGCGGGTCATCACCTCGCGGACCCGCTGCTCGTAGCGCTCGATGGGGACCTCGTCGCCGCTCTCGTTGGTGCCGTAGGCGATGACCACCAGATCCGGCTGACGACGGCGGAGGTGCTCCCGGTACAGGGTGTCGTCCCAGAGCAGGTGGTAGCGGGCCCGGGCGCCGTTGATGCCGAGGGTGTCCACGATGACCCCGGGGGTCTCCCGCTCCACGGCGACGCCGAAGAAGCGGACCATTCCGTCGCCGACGGTCCGGACCTCGAGCTGGTGCTCGCCGTCCGGGACCCGATAGGTCGCGTAGCCCCCCTGGGTGCCCTCGCCCGCGGTGCTGACCCGCTCGGTGCGGCGACCGTCCACGAAGACGTCGAAGGACCCGCCCTCGGGCTGCTGGAGGTAGTAGACGTCGAAGAGCGAGGCCTTGGAGCCCAGCTCGCCGTCGTCGGTGGAGACCCGGCCCCAGGCCCCGGCGCGGTCGGACTCCACGTAGGTCCCGGCGACGCCGAAGTGGTCGATGTCCCGGGTACCGCCGCGGACCTTCTCCGAGTCCCAGTTCCGCCGGGAGGACTCCATGTCCACGTCCCGGTGTCGGTAGCTGGGCCAGGGGTGAGCCGGCAGGATGATGCCGTGACCGGCGTCACCGAAGCGCCGCCATTGGTACCGGTCACAACCACCCTGTCGGTGAACTGGTTCGCGGCATAGTCGACATCGAAAATCGTGAACTGGACGCCGTCGAACGCGCGCGGCAATGTGACGGTGATGGTGACTGCACCGTTACGGCTCGACTGGTCGGATACGACCGCCAGGCTCCGCTGTGCTGGTGAAAGTCCCCCCGTGAACGCGCTTTGCAACGTGGGTGACTGACCACCGAAAGTGGCGTTGTTAAGGTAGGCACCATCATTGCTGAGGTTGAAAGCGATGTTGCCGAACGCCCCCAGCGCGTAGGTATTGCTGGTCGATCCGGCTGCCCAGCTGATGGCGGGCGAATCCCAGTCGAACAGCGTGGAGCCGTTAGGGCAGTTTACTGCCGGTACGATTCCAGCCGCGCGTCCTGCGACGACGGTGAACGTCGCCGATGCGAAATCGTCTTCCGTCGTTATGCCGTTGTCGGGCGTGGAATCGCTATCGATGATGCTGCTGGAAATGATTTCGGCGCTACTGGTGATCGTGGTCCCGGCATTGGCCGAAATCGTTCCCCTGATATCGATCGTCGCGCTGGCCCCCGGCGCGAGTGTGGGGACGGACCAGACCCTGGTGCCGGCGTTGAAACTCCCGGCGCCAGAGGCGGACGAGAAAGTGAACTGGCCGGGAAACGTATCCCGCACCGCGATACCCGATGCGGAAGAAGGCGAGTTCGATGCATTGCTGACCGTGAGGCGGTATATCGCCTGGCCGCCATTGGCCGGCGGGTTGCCGATGAGAACCTTCGTCAGCGACAGATCGGCGTAATTCGCAGGCGCCGACCTCAAATAGAGATCGGCCCGCACGAATTGCCCGTTATCGGCTGCAGGATAGAGATCGCATATTTCCAGTCGCCACGTACCGGCGGATGTCTCGCCGTCGAATGCGGAAAGCAGGCTGCGGGGCTGATAGGTGTTCTGATAGGGCGGCGCGCTTGTCGAATGGTTGCGGTTTGCCCCGTCTGTGTTGACCAATTGCGTTGCCGCATCGTCGAGCAGGACGTTGAAGTTGTCGCCGCTGATGCTTTGCGTGTCGCCATTGGTCAGTTGCACGCGCGTCCCGGTCGGGGACTGTAGCGTGAACTGCAGATCGCCGCGCCAGCCATGCGTGGCCAATATGCCGATGTTCACGTCGGCCACCGTGAAATTGATGCCCACGGCAAAGGTGCGAACCAGCGGGGTGGTGCAGACGGTCGTGCCGTTGATCGTACCGCTGGTGGTATTGGAGAAAGTCGATGTCGACTGCGCACCGGCGGGCACGGCAACCGCCGCGCCAACGACGCTCTTAGGATCCATTGTTGGCGCTCTGGATTGAATCTGCGTGCAACGTGCGCCGCGCCGGCGTTTCGTGCACCATGGGTGCCACAGGGGTGGCAAAC
>CAJWOB010000427.1 GCA_913043885.1 uncultured Spirochaetaceae bacterium
CCGCCGAGTTTCATGCCGAGGTATGCCGTCAGCTGGCGCACGTCGGAGGCGGTCAGGCCAACGGCATCCTCGACGCGGTGCCGATGCTGGCCGATGTATACGATCACCCCGCGGTGCGCGGCGCGCTGACCAGCCTGCTCGGTGAGGGCTACGTCATGAACGGCCACCGCCATCTGCATATCAACGAGCCGGGCTCGCGCAGCCAGACCTGGCACCAGGACGGCACCAACGTCCGCCATCATCAGACGTGGTGCGTCCTGGCCATGTACTACCCCCACGACGTCGCACTCGAGCAGGGCCCCACGGTCATCCTCCCTGGCACGCACTTCCGCAACGCCCCCACCGAGCGACTGCAGACCTACGCCAACATCAAGGGCCAGATGCCGCTCGCCGTCGACGCGGGCACTGTGGCCATCACCCACTACGACCTGTGGCACGCGGCCTCGCTCAATCGCACCGATCGCCCCCGCTACATGCTGAAATTCCTGTTTGACCGGGCCGAGGCACCCCGCGGACCGAGCTGGAACCACGACCCCGAGCGGGCGGAGGTTGCGGCCGCACGGCACGTCCGCGAGTACGTGGTGCCGGATTACTACTCATCCGACCACTACAAGGAATGGGAGCTGCGCACCGAGATGTGGCGGTGGCTGCTCGGCCGCCCGGAGCCGCTCGCGGCGGGGGCGTTCAAGGACATGCTCTCCGACCAGCCGCGCCCGCAGGCCACCACCCCGGCCTAGCCGAGGCGACACGTCGGCAGATGCACGACCACTCGGGGTCGCGGGTCCTGGTTACCGGCGCATGCGGTGGCATCGGCGAGGCGATTGCCCGTCGCTTTGCGGCAGCCGGCGCGGCGGTCGCACTGGCCGACATCCGTGGCCCGGAGCTCGCCACGCTTGCTGCGGAGCTCAGCGCCAGCGGCGCCACGGTCCACCACCAGGTAGTCGACGTCGGCGAAGAGGCAGCGGTGCAGGCGTTCTGCGCATCGGCTGCGAGCGAGCTCGGCTCAGTGAATCAGCTGGTCAACACCGTCGGCAGCGTCGACAACATGGGTGACGTCGCCGAGCTGCCACTGGCGGTGTGGGAGCGTACGCTGCGCGTCAACCTCACCTCCGCCTACCTGATGGCCCATCACGCCACGCCATTTATGATCGCCGCCGGAGGCGGCTCGATCGTCAATATCTCCTCGATCTCCGGCCTGGCCAACCAGGCGCGCATGATGGCGTACTCGGTTACCAAGGCGGCGATGCTGGCACTGACCCGCAGCGAGGCGATCGATCTGGCGCGGCACGGCATTCGGGCAAACGCAGTGTGCCCTGGCTCCGTCGAGACCAGCCTCGTAGACGAGGCGATCCAGCTGATGGCCGCCGAGACCGACCGCTCGCCTGAAGAGACGCGGCGCGACTGGGAGTCAGAGTACCCGACCGGTCGCTTTACTCAACCGAACGAGATCGCCGATCTGGTGCTGTTTCTCTGCTCCCCACAAGCCAGCAACATCACCGGTGCCAGCTTCGTGATCGACGGCGGGCTCACCTCACTGCTGGCGGAGCGCTGACCCGGAGGCGCGGCGGATAACCACCCGATCGCCGTCGAGCTCCACCCGCACCCGCTCGCGACCGCGTATCTCCAGCGCGTCTAGGTATTCACGGGGAACCTGTACGCGACCGGCGCGGTCGATCACCGCCAGCTCGTCGTGGGTCCCCGCATCCTCGATGTGGTGGGCATGAACGGCGGGAGCAGGCGCGCCGGGGGCCGCGGGCCGATCGCGACGGATGAACTCGCTACTCGTCCTGCCGTCGCGGATGGCGACCACCCGCTGCACCGACTGGGCTATCTGCTGATCGTGGGTGACGATAATGACGGTGACTCCGAGCACGCGGTTGACGTCGCGCAGGCACTCCAGCATCTCGGACGCTGCCTCGCGGTTCAGGCTGCCGGTCGGCTCGTCGGCGAGCAGCAGCGACGGGTTGTTGGCCAGCGCCAGTGCCAGCCCCACGCGTTGCTGCTCACCGCCCGACAGCGCGGTGAGCCGTGCATGACGCCGGTCGGCGAGCCCGAGCATCTCGAGTAGCTCCTCGGCGCGCCTGCGACGCCTGGCAGCACCGCGCGGGCGGCCCGCGCGCCGCGGCCCCAGCAGCATCGGCAGCTCCACGTTCTGCACGCCGGTCAGATAGGGTCGCAGGTTGCGGGCGATGTTCTGCCACACGAAGCCCACGGTATCGCGGCGATAGTTCGCCAGTGCGGCGTCGTCCAGGCTCAGCAGGTCGGTGCCGCCGACGGCGACCGATCCGGCTGACGGCCGGTTGAGCCCGCCGACGACGTTCAGGAGCGTGGTCTTGCCGCTGCCGCTGCTGCCGATAACGGCCACTATCTCACCGGCTGCCACCTCGAGGTCCAGGCCCTGCAGCGCCACCACCTCGATATCTGCCGCGCGGTAGATGTGCACCAGCCCCTCGCAGCGCACGTCGACTCCAGCGTGGTCCATCACGACACCAGCCGACCGTCGCGAAGCACGGAGATCGAATCTGCGTAGTCCGCTGCCTTGCGGTCGTGGCTGGACATCACGACCGTCATGCCTTCGTGGTCGACCAGCCCCCGCAACATCCGCAGCACGTCGGCGCCGCTGTGCGTATCCAGCTCCGCGGTCGGTTCGTCGGCCAGCAGCAGCTGCGGGCGATGCGCCATCGCCCGGGCAATTGCCGCACGCTGCTGCTCGCCGCCGG
>CAJWOB010000428.1 GCA_913043885.1 uncultured Spirochaetaceae bacterium
CGGATGGCCGACAGCACACCCGCACGCCCCTCCGCCTCCTCCACAGCTGCCCCGGCTTCGTCTCCAACGCTCCAACCGCCGTCGTTGTCGCGCTCCAGGGAGCCGGCCACGACACCTGCATCGGCGGTCGGGCCGTCGCGTTCGTAGGGCCACCACCCTTCCACGTCGACGCGAGTCACCTCGTCGGCTGCGAACGCGAGTACGCGTGTGTCGCGGTAGTAGGCGGAGGCCAACGAGAATGCACTCCGCAGGTCGCCGCTAACCTGGTAGATGCGGCGATCCCCAGGTACCTGTACATAGGTGGCACCCCCGTCGCTGGCAAGGTTTCCCACCCCCACCGAAGCAACGACCTCGTCGGCCGCGCTGAGCTCGATGTCGATGCGGCGGGCGGAATCCAGACCATAGCGGGCCACACCGTCGCCGCGCGACACCAGATCGCTGAATCGAGCGCCGGCAACCGCGGCCACCAACTCAGCCACGGTCTCCGCGCTTGCGTCGTTCGCACGCAGTGCGCCGTTCGCTTCGGAGACGGTCCAGCCACCGCTCGCCGCCCGGTTCAGTACCACCTCGCGGCCTGGCTGCCGCAGTCGCAGCTGGTCGACCCGGTCCGACGCGAACGGAGGCAGCTCCGGCAGCTCGTAGCGGACACGGTCCTCGGGCACTAGCAGCAGCAGGGCGCCGAGCAGAACGATGATCAGTGCCGGCGGGCCCAAGGCGCCCGCTGCCGGTGGAAGGCGGCGTTCAGCCATCGGTCGGTGGCGCCTGGAACTCACGCCGAATAAGCGACCGCCGTCGGCGCAACACCAGCCAGACCACGCCCCCCGCTACTGCCGCCATCACCGGCGGCAGCACCATGTTCAGCGTCTTCACCCGCGCGCGGGTATCGTCATCGATCTGTGGCAGGCGCTGGTAGCCCTGGCCCTTGATCCGCATCTCGGCCCGATACTCACTGCCGGCTAGGTGGTCGAGCAGGTTCAGCAGGAACCTGGCGTTGGGACTGGAAACGTCGCTGCCGAGCACGTTGTTACCCAGCACCGCTGAGCCGCCAATTACGAACAGGCGACCTGGCCTGCCCGGCACCCCCTCGGCCAGGAATGAGCCCGACAGGTCCACCTCGCCGAGGGCCACACCCGGCGGCGGCTCAGGGAGGGGGCGGCCGTCGAAGAACGACGAGAACGTGCCCTCCAACAGATAGGCCAGCGGAAAAGAGCGGGGCGTCCAGTCCGGCGGTCGCCCCGATACCTGCGGGTTGCTCAGGTCTATCACCTGCTCGAGCACCCAGGCGCCGTCGGAGGTACGGAATAGCTCCACGGCTTCCACGGCATCGGCCGGCGTGGTGAGCGCGAGAGGGGCGGTGTTCAGCAGCTGCAGCGTATCGACACCGGCCAGCGATGGATGATCGGTGTTCATGTTGTCGACGCTCACCGTCGGAGCAAACAGAACGGCGAACTCGACTGGCTGGCCGCTAACGGTGTCCTGATCGACTACTCGAAACGACTCCTCATCCATTACCAGGTGAGTGGGAAGAGCCACCCCGTGATGGGCCAGCAGATCCTCCAGCCCGGTACGGCGGGGCAGGTATCTGGTTGGGCCTGTCGGTCGGTCCGCCCCACCTGGGATGAAGATGTCCAGGGGATCCTGAAACACCACCAGGGACTTGCCTCGCATCAGCAGCTGATCGAGCTGATACAGAGTCCACTCGCTAAGTGATTGCTGTGGTGCCACCACCAGCACGGTGTCGAGCTCAGCGGGAATCGAAACGCTCTCCAGCAACAGGCCACGCAGCCGGTAGTCGGTCGACACCAACTCGAAGAAGTTGGCGAGATTGGGCTCAACCGACTCGACCGGTGGTGACCGCTCCGTGCGGCCGCGATAGGGCGGGGTGTCGAAGTCCGCCAGATAGCCGATCTCTCGTTGCGTGCCGAGTGCGCTGGCTACCACGTCGAGTAGCGTTGTCCCTATCTCTTCGGGCGCCATCAGCTGTAGACCGAGAGAGCCGCCGAAGAACAGATCGAGCGGGAAGCGTTCGTTGCCGATGGCGACGGAGAGCCCGGCATAGGCGACACGGCCCCCGTCCTCGTCGCCGCGCGCCGCCAGGGCGCTGAGCCCGCTTGTCGCCGCGATTGCGGCGGCGGCGTCGTCGGTGTCCGGATCCAGTTGGCGTAGAGAGACCTGGCCGTACAGCTGGTCGTTCACACTGTCGACGGTCTGAGGAATCCCCGCCACCAGCTCCTGCATCGCCGGCGACGTGCCAAGCAGCGACGAGGATACGATCACGTCTACCCGGATACCGTCCTGCAACCCGGCAAGCGCGCTCACCTGTTGGCTGAGGCTCAGGATCCGGTCCGTCATCCGCAGCTCTATCTGGTCGGCGCTGGTAAGCGCGGCGACCCGCTGCACCAGGTCGCCGTGAACCAGGGCCACCCCCATGTAGGCCTGAGAGACGGTGACCTGGTCCTGCTCCACCTCCTGTATCCGCACGGGGCTGATGCGGTACTGCTCGGCCAGCGCGATGGCGTCCTCTTGGTCGGCCGAGGCCGATGCGTCGTCGACCCAGTGGATCTCGTAGTTGAACTCGGGCCCGGCGGCCAGGGTGTAGGCTTCCAATAGGTCCTCGAGCTGCTGTGCCACGTTGTTGTACGGCACCGGCAGGTCCCGCGAGAAGAACGCGCGGACCGTCAACGGCTCCCGCAACGTCTGCACCGCGTCGACGCTCGCG
>CAJWOB010000429.1 GCA_913043885.1 uncultured Spirochaetaceae bacterium
TGCGCAGCAGCCAGAGCCGCCGCACCTGAGCCTCGCTGTAGCGGCGATGGTTGCCGCCCGAGCGTAAGGGCTCGACCGCACCGTACCGGTGCTCCCACACGCGAATAGCGTGCTCGCTCACCCCGGCTCGCCGCGAAGCGGCTCCGATCGAATAGAGAGCGCGTTGCTTGCGTCCGCTCATTTCGACCTCGGAAAGGTGAGGTGTTGTACAGATGTTGTCAAGACTTATCTGCTTTATTGTCGGATTTACTGTCCTTAATTGCTCATAAATCTCGACAAAGTCTAAACTCTCCTGGTAAGTTGGGCCTGAAAAGAGATGAGAGACGTAGCAGAGCGAGCGCCGGCCACCCACGCGCTGTGGATCGGAATCGCCGCGAGCTGGCTTGCCACCTTCCTGGTGTGGGCGCTGGGCGGCGCGCTGGAGCAGATTCCGCACCTAGAAGACAGCGGCGCCTCGTGGTACTACTGGCAGCTCATAGAGCCGACCTTCTGGTCACGAGCTACCGCCTGGGGCTTCTACTCGCTCCACCAGATCGCATTCTGGGCCACCATCTTCATGGCGCAGCGCCAGCGCCCGGCATACAGCGGCAAGCTGCACCCCACCAACGTCGCCGCTCTGGCCGTCAACGCCGGATTCATCGGCCTGCACTTCCTGCAGAGCCACCTGTGGTACGACGGGTTGGCGCAGGACGTGTCCATCTGGAGCTCCCAGGCCTCTGTCGTGGTGCTCCTCGTGTGGGTAATCCTCATCGAGAACGACCGGCGTGGCGTCTTCTTCGGCGCCAAGTTGCCGTTCCCACGCCGGCTAAGGCAGGTGGCAGTCCGCTATCACGGCTACTTCTTCGCCTGGGCCACGGTGTACACGTTCTGGTACCACCCAATGGAGCGCACCCCCGGGCATCTGGTTGGATTCCTCTACATGTTCCTGCTGCTCCTGCAGGGGAGCCTGTTCTTCACCCCGGTGCACAAGAACCGATGGTGGAAGCTAACTCTCGAGGTCTCGGTATTCGTTCACGGGACACTGGTTGCGATCTTCCAGGGCAATGGCATCTGGCCCATGTTTGCCTTTGGCTTCGGGGCGATGTTCGTCATTACCCAGATGCATGGCCTCGGCTGGTCGCGCCGGGTGCGCGCGATAGTCATAGCCCTGTATGTCGCGGCCGCACTCGCCGTGTATGGCAGCATCGGCCTCGATCGGATCTGGCAGGTGGCCAACATCCCGGTCATCGACTTCGTGGTGTTGTTCGCGCTGGCGGCGCTCCTCGGGGGCGGGGTGTTTGTCGCCGATCGCGTGGCCAAGCTGCTGCGTTCGCGCCGCCCCGCGCCAACTCCCTCCGCCTAGACGCGCGGGCCTCGGCCCCGAGGCGTGCCTCGGGCAGATGCCGCGCCGCGGGCAACGACGACCTCGAATCGCGACTCGTGGCGGTTGCCGCTGGCGTCGACCACCATGACGCTATAGGCGCCGGGCGCCAGCGACGGAGCGATGCTGTGGGCGGCATCGGTGCTGGCACGGCTGAGGGCGCCACTGGCGCCGTGGTAGGCGTCGTTGAGGTACCAGTGGAGGGTGGCGTCCTCCTGTTGGTGCACCGCGCGGAGGGTGATGCGCCGCTCGCGCCCGCCCAGGTCCAGCGGCACCCACAGTTTGGCGTCGGCTGGCGGATAGGTGATGGCCAGCGACTCGTTGGCACCGCCCACGCAGCGCGGGTGGAACGGCGGCAGCGACGCACCGGCCGCCCCGCGGCTGCTGAGCACCGCACTTACCCGTGCCGGCAGCACCATGCGCGTTACGCTCTTGACGTTGCCCACCTCCCAGCAACGCGAGTCCACCCGGTAGCTGCCGTCGAGCGTCAGGTGCACGCGGCGGTGATAGCGGTCGGCCTGTAGATAGGCGGCGTCGCCGGGCACCGCCACCCAGCTGGTCTCCTCGCAGAGGTCGGTCGCGGCGTAGCCCGAGTCGGCGCACACCCGCTGCACCCGCAGCTCGCTGGGCCGCACCTCGAACCACCGAGGCCCAGCGGCCTTCGGCAGCCGATTGAACACGTCGAACAGGATAGGGGCAGCCACACTGGAGCTGCGCAGATTCGCGTTCTGCCCGCCCTGGAAGTCGCCGACCCAGACGCCCAACGTCCACTGCGGCGACACCCCTGCCGCCCACGCATCCCGCTGCCCGAAGCTGGTGCCGGTCTTCCACGCCAGCGGCCACTGGTTCTGGTACTGCTCCCAGTAGTACTCGGCTCCCGGGCGGCCGAGCCCCTTCAGCATTTCCAGGGTAGGGAAGCTGGCACCGGCACTGACCACCTGCCGCCCGGCATGCGCCGCCGTCTCGGACGGGTCCTCGTCGCGGAGCACCCGCAGCGGTGAAAACTCGCCGAGCGATCCCAGCCGCGCATACAGCTGCACCCCCTCCAGCAGCTTCGCCTCCGCGCCGCCCAGGATGAGGGTGAGCCCGTAGTCCGACGCCGGCCTCACCAGCGTGGTGAGCCCGGCGTCGCTCAGCAGATGGTGGAACCGAGGCACGCCAAAGTCGGCCAGCAACGCGACCGCAGGTACGTTGAGTGACTCGACCAGCGCCCGCTCCGCCGTCACCAGGCCCCGAAACTGCAGATCGGCGTTGCTCAGTGTAAACGCGCCGTAGGCTACCGGTGCATCTTCGAGCAGACTGCTGGGCACCAACAGGCCGACGTCGATCGCCGCCGAAAACAACAGCGGCTT
>CAJWOB010000430.1 GCA_913043885.1 uncultured Spirochaetaceae bacterium
CGCCACGGTGATGGTGGCGTTCACTATTGCCGCCACCTGGTTGATGCCGACGATAAACGCCGGCCTGGCTGCCACCTACACCGGGCGCTTGTGGTCGCTGCGCAGCGTCCTCGATAGTGGCGTGGCGGTGGAGGTTCCCGACGATGTCGCCTTCGTGGTGCAGGAGTCGACGCCGGGTGACGCCGCCGGCGGGAGCGACAGCGCCGAGTACGCGATGGTCTACGCGGCCGCCGATGTCGCCGAGATCCCGCCAGCCGACCTGGTAGCGGCACCGGGAAACACCGGCCTGCTCCCGGAACACGATGGCCCGGTACCCGATTACACCTACCTGGACCTTCTGGACCCAAGCAGCTACTTCATCCGCTATCCGGTGCTCATCGACGATCAGCGGTACGTCGTCGGGTTTCGCTACTCGGTGTACCGGCAGGCGATTCACCGCTTTGCCTGGGCGATGGTGGCGACCATCCTGGCCACGGCGGCGCTGGTGGTGGTCAGCTTCCCACTGGCCTACGACCGTGGGCTTATCCGGCCTCTGCGGGCGCTTCTGGGCGGAGTGCGGAGCGTCGAGCGTGGTGACTACCATGCCCTGGTGCCGGTAGTTGCCGAAGACGAGGTGGGCCGGCTGGCGCGAGCGTTCAATGCCATGGTCGGCGCCATTCGCGCCAGCGAAGGGCGGCTGCAGGATCAGCAGGAGCAGCTGATGCACGCCGACAAGCTGGCGTCGATCGGGGTGCTGGTGGCCAGCGTCGCCCACGAGGTGAACAACCCCAACCAGGTGGTGCGGCTGAATGCCAACTACCTGGCCGAAACGCTGCCGGCGCTTACCGCTCTGGTGGCGGAGTTGGACGAGGCGGCCGGAACTGGCGACGGGGTCACCATCGGCGGCCTGCCCCCCGCCGAGCTGTCGGAAGCCGTGGCGGCGGCAATTGGCGAGATAGCCACCAGCGCCGACCGGATCCACAAGATCATCGACGATCTCAAGCAGCTGGCGCGCGGCGGCGGCACCACCCAGGAGCGCGAGCTGGCGGACGTCAACGAGATCGTCGCCGGCGTCGCCCGGCTGGCGCGCCACTTCGTGCAGCGGTCGACCGATCGATTCTCACTGCGGCTCGCCGAGCGCCTGCCGCCGGTGCGGGTAGACCGGGTCAAGCTGGAATAGGTGGTGCTGAATCTGCTGCAGAATGCCGCCCAGGCGGTTCCGGATCGCAGCCGCGAGGTGTGGATCGCGACCGAATTCGAGCAACCGGACGGCGAGGTGGTTATCGAGATCGGTGACCAGGGGGTAGGGATGGACGACGATCTGATTGCCCAGATCTCCGAGCCTTTCGTCACCACCCGCCGGGCCCAGGGCGGCACCGGGTTGGGGCTCTCGGTGTCCAGCCGGATCGTGCAGGAGCACGGCGGTCGCCTGCTGTTCGATTCCACCCCGGGAGCCGGTACACGAGCTCGGGTGTGCCTGCCCGCTAGCGGGTAGCGGCCAGCGGTTGGCGCTGCGCTGCGGTAGCCCTTGCACAGAACGCCCATCGCTGCCAACCTGTGCAAGAGAGTGGCCTCGCAGCCGTCCGGCTGCTCGAGCCCCTTCACCGCAACCACTCATCGTTCTGCGTAACCGCGGGGCTGGACCCTTGTCTCGCGCCTACCCACACAAAGGAATCTTCTTGCCTCACACTACCTTCGAATCTCTGGGACTCATCGATCCACTCCTCCGCGCCGTGCGGGGCTGTGGCTACGAGGTCCCGACACCTATTCAGGCCCAAGCCATCCCGCAACTTCTCGAGGGCCACGACCTCCTAGGCATCGCTCAGACTGGCAGCGGGAAGACGGCGGCGTTCGTGCTGCCCATCCTGCAACAGTTGGCCTCACCGGAGGGGCGCGGGAAGCCCCACGCACCCCGCGCGCTGGTGCTTGCGCCCACCCGCGAACTCGCCATTCAGATTGGCGACGGCTTCCGCGACTATGGCCGCGGCCTGAAGCTGCACCACACGGTGATCTTTGGCGGCGTCTCCCAGCACCCGCAGACCACCGCCCTGTCGCGCCGTATCGATATCGTGGTGGCCACCCCGGGGCGCCTCCTCGACCTCATGGAGCAGGGGCACATCCGGCTGGATCGGATTAGCCACTTCGTGCTCGACGAGGCGGACCGCATGCTGGACATGGGCTTCATCCACGACGTCGAGAAGGTGCTACGGGCGCTGCCGAAGCGCCGCCACTCGCTGTTCTTCTCCGCCACCATGCCGGGCGCCGTGGCTAAGCTGGCCAATCGCATTCTGGTGCAGCCCCGCCGGGTCGAGGTGACCCCGCAGTCGACCACGGTCGAGACGGTGGAGCAGTCGGTGTACTTCGCGCGCCAGGCCGAGAAGCCGGAGCTCCTCACCCGCCTACTCGAAGATCCCTCCCTCTCGAAGGTGCTGGTGTTCGCCCGCACCAAGCATCGTGCCAACAAGGTGGCCGAGCACCTGACGCGATCCCGGATCGAAGCCGACGCCATTCATGGCAACAAGTCGCAGGGCGCGCGGCAGCGAGCGCTGGAGCGGTTTCGCTCCAGCGGCTCCCGGGTGCTGGTGGCCACCGATATCGCCGCGCGCGGCATCGACGTCGAGGCGGTGTCGCACGTCATCAACTACGAGCTTCCCAACGAGCCGGAGAGCTACGTCCATCGCATCGGCCGCACCGCCCGCGCGGGAGCCGCGGGCTCGGCCATCTCG
>CAJWOB010000431.1 GCA_913043885.1 uncultured Spirochaetaceae bacterium
ACGACGTGGTGGACGTGCTCGGCAACCTGGTTACCCGCAAGGGCGAGCCGGTACGCGTCCTCGACCTGTACGGGCTCAACCTGCTCGACCCGTTCATCGCCGTCACCACCCGTCTCGGCGACGAGAGCGGTACCTTTCGCAACACCGCGATCGAGATGGTCAGGGCCTTCGGCCCCGACGACCAGCCGCTGCCGATCGTCGTCGCCAGCCACAAGGCGGTATGGGACACGCCCCGCGACCTGCGCACCGACTGCCTGGCCTACGACGCCGGCACCGGCGGCATCAACGTATGCCTGGATATGACCAACGAGCGCCCGGTCTGCGCTCACTGCCACGAGCGCGGGAAGACCGACTGCATGCAAGCCCCGATCTTCCCCGAGACGCCGGTCTGCCGCGACGGGGTCATCGCCTTTGCCCGCGGGCGCAACGAATACCTGCCGGGCACGCCGTGCGAGGCCGTGCCAGAGGTGCAGGCATGGTGGCTGAGCTGGGTGGACGAGTGTCTGGCCGCCGGCGTCGATGGTATGGACGTCCGCATCTCCAACCACGCCAGCTGGACCGACTCCCCCGAGCTGTACGGGTTCAACGAGTCGGTGCGCGCCGAGTATCAGCGTCGCCACGGCGTGGACCCCGAGGTGGAGCTCTACGATCCGGCGCTGATCGGGGCCCTGCGAGGGGAGATCTACGATGGCTTTCTACGGGCCATGAAGCAGCGCCTCAGCGACGCGGGCAAGTGGCTGCAGCTGCACCTGGAAGTGGAGTCGTTCCGCCCCGACGCCGCGCAGGCGCGCCGGCGCACGCGCCCGGGCAACATCACCTTCGACTGGCGCGGCTGGCTGAGAGACGGCTTGGCCGACGAAGCAACGCTGATGGGGGTCAACTGGGGGCCGGAACGGGTGCTCAACGACGCGGTGGGACAGGAGATGCTGGACGAGGCGGCGGCGGCCGGGATCCTGGTGCACTTCCGTCACTTCGTGGCGCGCAGCCGCGACGGCAAGACCAATGCCGACGAGGTAGAGTACGGCTATCGGTTCGGCAAGCTGTCCGGCTACAACTTCTACGAGACCGCCGCGTTCTACGACCACGAGCAACTGGGGGCGGATGGCCAGCTGCAGTTCCATCCCGGTCTGCTCGAGCAGATCCGCGATCGGCTCGTGAAGCTAGGTCTCGTGTAGCGGCCGCACCGCACGCAAGGGCGTCCGGTGTCGGCGACTGCGCGTCGGCAGATGGCCGGCGACTCGCTGCGATCGACCCCGGTCCCTCCGGTCGGGCGCGAGACCGTGGTTTCCCCGATGTATCGATAACTTCGCGCGGGCGGCAATGGTTCGATCCATGACACGCAAGCCGCAGTCGCCACGCGAAACCTTTGCCGCCGCCCTCGAACGACGCCCCATTGTCGGCCAGGTGCCCACCTTCGAGTTGGTGTTCTTTCTGACCATGGAGGCGTTCGGCCGGGTGCATCCACAGCACCGCGACTACGCCCAGTGGGACCAGATGCGGGCGGAAGAGCGCGACCTGCATCGCGACGACATCGCCGACCTCCTCGTGCGCACCGCCGACCGCTTCGGACACGCGCCGATCGTCTTGCACGCCAACCCCACCCGCGTCGAAGAGGTGATGCACGTCGCCGATCGGGTGCGACGCGCCACCGGTGACCGCTACTTCCTGCTCACCAACATGGATCCGACCTTCTCGATTCCGTCCGGGGACGAGATGCCGGAGTTCTGCTAGCGGATGGTGGACGACCCCGAGGGGCTCAAGGAGGAGGCCGAGGCGCGGGTGGCTGCGGTGCTGGAAGATGCGTAGCGACTCGCCCGCCACGGTGCCGTCGACGGCATTACGATGTGCGCCGACTGCTGTTTCAACAGAGACCCGTTTCTGAGGCTGGAGCAGTTCCACGAGCTGGTGTTCCCCTATCTTCGCACCACGATTGCTGCCTTGCGCAAGCTGGACATGTATGTGATCAAGAACACCGATGGCAACATCCTCCCCATCCTGGACGATCTGCTGGCCAGCAATTCGCACGCCCTCCACTCGCTGGATCCGCAGGGCGGCATCGACATGGCCGACATCAAGGCGCGGGCGGGCAACCAGGTCTGTCTTATCGGCAACGTCAACTGCGGTCTGCTGGACACCGGTAGTGACGAGGAGTACCTGGCGTCGGCGCGCTACGCTCTGCGGCATGGTATGCTCGACTTCGGCTACATCTTTTCCACCAGCAACTGCGTCTACACTGGCATGCGGCTGTCGCGTTACGAGCGGCTGCTGGAGCTGCTGCGCACCGAGGGTCGTTACGGGTAAGGCACGAGCCTCAGGGAGCCACCGCCGATGACCAGCGACGGGACGGACAGCGGCGCCGCCGGCGCGTCGGGACTACGGATTCGCGGTCCCCTGGCGAGCGAAACCGAACGCTTGGTGGACATCGCGCTGGCCGCCTGGGAACCGGTGTTCGCTTCGTTCCACGAGCTGCTGGGCGACAACATCCTGGCGGCTCTCTACCCCGACTGGCGCATTCACAAGGGCAACCAGATCCGCAGCGCCTGCGACGCCGAAGACGAGCACACGGTCGTGGTGGGCGAGCTGGATGGTGCTGTCGCCGGGTTTGCCACCTACCGGCTCGACACGGCGACCGGCATCGGTGAAATCAGCAACAACGCCGTCGACCCACCGTTCCAGGGGCGCGGCATTGCCACC
>CAJWOB010000432.1 GCA_913043885.1 uncultured Spirochaetaceae bacterium
GACGACGGCAGACGAGCTGGCGCGCACGAAGCTGCGCTGGGAAAGCGTGCTCAACCCGGTCGGCCTGGACCTCATCGAGCAGGTGCAGCAGATGCAGGCCGAGATGGACGCCATCAAGAAAGTGACTCAGGGCAGCAACGCCCCGGACGCTGCGCACAGCGAAAGCGGAGTGCAGCAGCGCCGGCGCGCGCAAGCCAACGGCGGAGGCTCGGGGGCAGACGATGCCAGCAGCACAGCAGTGACCGTGAAGCAAGCTCGACGCCGACGATGGCACCGGCGGAGGTGGGACAAATCAGGATGCCATCCGCATAGGACGGGGACGCGCCGGCGAGCCGACGGCGCTGGTTGTTCATCAACGAAATCGAATCGACATGCGCCAACGGCTGAGACCACACCTGCTTACCCGTCTGGCCATCGAGGGCAACGAGCCGGATCTCGGCGTTCAGTTCGGCGAGCACAAACAACTGGCCTGCCAGCGGTAGTGGAGCACCGAGAAAAAAAGCTCCCGCCAGCTTGGGCTCGTCCAGACCAGTCTCACTGCCCACCATCCACTTGAGGTGCGCGTAGCGGCCCGAGGTGTCATAGCGGAACAGGCTGACGTAGGGCTGCTCGGCTGGCCCGCCACGGTGGGTGTAGGAGTGGTGGTGGCTCATGAGGCCGGCGAAGGCACCGTCCCCGTCGTCGCCCTCGCCGCCCTCCTCCGCCGGCAGCCGCACGTAGGTTTGCTGGAAGTACAGGGTCTCCTCGTAGCTGTCGGTCGTCATGTAGAGCCGCAGGTCAGCGCCACGCCGCAGCGCGGCTACGACCGCGGCGGCGCTCCCCTGCGCGCTGCCGAGGTCGATTCGCTGCTCGAACGCCAGTGCCCATCGGCCCGCCGCCTCTGTCACGCGGCTACTGTAGCGGCAGCCGCTGTCCCTGATAACGAGCGGCCAGGGACGCTGCTACGCTGAGGTGTGTGTCCGTACAGCGCGATAAGGCGAATCTTCAACAGCTCCAACGTCTCGATCGCCGTTAGGCACGGTTAGTCGCTGACCGATGACCGGACACGTATCGCCGGGAGCGTAGCGGGATCAGCGGACTATTCGATCCCGTCCCCACCCCAGCGATGGGGCGAGAGGCCGCGTGCCTCGCGCCGCATACCCTCCGGACGATTGCTGCCGTCGAACGCGAACCGTCGCGTGTTGAGACTGGCCAGGAACGGCTGCACCTCGGCCGGCATCGCCGCCACCCGCTCCGCGTCGCGCTCCTCGATATCGGTAATCGGCCCCGCCCACGCCGGCCGGTACGAGATCGCCAGCATGCGCCGATCTCCATCGGAGTGATTGGGGTAGTTCCCGTGAAACGCCCGCTGATTGATGATGATCGCCGAGCCCGCCGGGCAGGTGACCATTACTTCGTCCGGATGCGACAGGTAGCGCTGGGACGGGTTGGCGTCGGCGTGCAGGGACAGGTGCGAGCGCGGCACCACCTTGAACGGCGATCGCTCCGGAGTGAGCTCGTCGAGGTAGTAGAGCACCCGCACCAGCACCAGCGAGCTGGTGTTGGCGGCGAACATCGTCGCTCCGTACGGCTGCGCATCTGCGTGGATAACGATTCCCGGGTGGCCGGGGCGCGACATGCCGAACGTATATGAGGTGCAGATAACCTCGTCGCCGAACAGCTCGCGGAAGAAGTCGATGACCGGTGGATAGCCGATGAGGCGTGCGATCTCCAGCAAGTCGGTCCGATACTCGAGCTGGTCGGCCACACGCTGACTTTCGGAGTAGTCCACCGCGCCCGTGGGTATCCGCTCACTCTCCTCCTCGAGGCGCGCGAGCAGTTGGGCGTCGAGCACCTCAGGCAGAACGACATAGCCCTCGAGCTCCAGAAACCGCACCCGGTCCCGGGTGGTCAGCGACGACCAGTCGGCGTCGGGATGTCGCGCGTCGGCGAGACTGCTGAGCGAATTGGTGACGCTGGTGTCCATCGGTTATGCCCGCCGCTACCCTACCTCGCCTCCCGTCGACGGGCGAGGCATCCGTTTACGTGATAGCACAGCGGCTCGGCGTACCGTACGCTGCCGGCCGGAGAGGAGGATCGGAGTGAGTGATAGCCGGTTTCTGATCTCGACGTCCACGGACTTTCCCGATGATTGCGGCTCGATCGTGTTTACGCCCGAGCTACTGGGTCAGCTGCTGGACCGCTTCCAGTGGCTGGGCGTGCGCCGGCTCAACTGGAACTATTACTCGGCTGGCATGTGGCAGGACTTCGCCGCCTCGCCCGCCACCCGAGAGACGCTGGACAACCTGGGCGAGCCGATGTCGCTGGCGTGCCGCCTTGCCCACGAACGGGGCATGGAGTTCTGCGCCGTCATCAAGCCCTACGAGACCGGGCACAGCCACGCCGGCCCCGCTTCGACTCGGAGCGAGGGCGGCCTCCCCGGCTTGCCCTGCATCGGCGGCGTCTACAGCCGGCTCGATCACTGGATACTGGAGCGGCCGGAGTCGCGGGTGCGCGCCCGCGCCGGCGATGTGCCGGCAAATCTGGACAAGGTCCCCATTACGCGGATTCATCTGCGGCAGCAGGACATGGTCCCGGTGCGCTTCGCGGCAGAGGACCTCGAGATCTGGACGAGTTCCGACAACAACGGCTACCGCAAGCGCGATGTGAGCTTTACCCTGCGCGAGGAGGTGGCGACCTGTCCCCACGAC
>CAJWOB010000433.1 GCA_913043885.1 uncultured Spirochaetaceae bacterium
CGTCCGGCCCTCTCGGCCGATGACCACTGCCGGCGGAGCTGCCGCATCGATGGCCTTGGCCAGCAACGGCAGCGTACGACCACCGCGCCGCATGTGGTCCTGAGCGAACAAGCGGGTGCACCCGGTGATCTCGAGGCGCACGCGGATCTCGTCGGCGGCGAAGCTGTCGGCGATGCCGACCGCCGTGCAGCCTGCCTTGATGATGCCCAGGTAGATCGCCACCGCCTCGATGGTCATCGGCATCAGGATTGCGAGCCGTTCCCCCGGCCGGTGGCCGGCTGCAACGATGCCGTTGGCCACGCGGTTGCTGAGCCGGTCGAGGGCGTCGAAGGTGAGCGAGCGCGGAGTCGCCCGTCCTTCCGCGTGCTCTTCGATTGCCACCGCGTCCGGGGAACCGCCGAAGCAGCTTTCGCTGATGTTGAGGGCCGCGCCCGGCAGCCAGAGTGGCGCTTCTCGGCGGCGGAGGTCGACGACGCGCTCGGCGGGCCGGTGAAAGATGATGCCAAGGGCGTCCACCATCGTCCCCCAGTAGCGGGACGGGTCGGCGGCCGACCAGGCGTGTAACTGCTCGAGAGAGCCGGCGTCGTTCTCCCGGGCAAGGCGGCTGACGTTGGCGTCGGCGATACGATCGGCGTCGGGGATCCAGGCCGGAGGCGGCCCGTCGCCAGGGTCCCAGTCCCGATACACCCACTGGTACACCAGCTGGTGGACGGAGAACGGAATCGCCGGCGTCAGCAGCCGACGTGAGATGTCGCTCCACAGCTCGACAGCGGATGCTTCCGGAGAGGTGGCGATTGCGTCGTCGAGCTCTGCCGCAAACGTGTGCGCCGCTTCGTCCGCTAGCCCGGCGCCGACCAGCGCGGCGGTGTCGAGCACCTGCGACCCTGACACGTCGCAGACCGTAGGACCTGCAGGGTCGGCCGTCAACGAACAATGCTTGACGACTAGATGGTTATGCCAGACTGTCACGCGCACGGAGGCCTGATGTCCGAGCGCGAGCTGTTCGACGAGCTGAAGAAGATCGATACGCCGACCATCACCAACGTGGTCGCCACCTACCCTGGGCAGGACCTCTGCCTCAGTCTCTACAACCCGTGGACGGAGAACTGGTACACCGACAACCGTCTGAGCTGCTGGTACCCGGAGCTCGGTCCGGTTGCCGGCTACGCGGTTACCTGCACCTTTGCGCTTCCCGATCCCTCCTATCCGGCGCGCGATCTGATGGACTTGCTCAAAGTAGCGGACGCTATCGACGCGCCGAGCATCTGGTGCTGCGAGCAGAAGTTCCCGCCGGCGCTCGCCGACAAGGTCGGCCTCTCGGGTGGGATCATGACCTCGTCCCTACGTGCCGTGGGTGTGGTGGGGGCGGTGATGAACGGGCCGTCCCGCGACATCCACGAGATCCGGCCGATGAATTTTCAGTACCTCACCCGCGGTATCTGCGCCGGTCACGGCGCGCAGGCAATCGACGCCATTCAGGTGCCGGTGAGCGTGTGCGGGATGGACGTCGCTCCCGGCGAAATCGTCCACATGGACGAGAACGGTGCGGTGAAGTTCCCCGGCGACCGCCTCGAGGAGGTGGTGACCAACGCCAAGGCCCTGGCCGCCCGGGAAGAGGAGCGTGTGGCAGCGCAGATGCAGGCCAGCGGCATCGACGAGCTGCGTCCGCTCTGGGGGCAGACGCCGTACGCCAAGAAGTAAACCAACCGTGCTGACGACCGCCAATCAAGAGATGGCAGACATCGACACGGTCGCCGGCGGAACCGAGCGGAGCGCCACTACCCTCGAGCTGTTCTTCGACCTCGCCTACGTGTTTGCCATCACTCAAGTGGTGGCGCTCGTGCACCACGAGCCCACGGTGGTGGGGATGTTGCGCTCTCGCGAGGAGCGCACTGCGGAGCAGGCGACCGGCTCCGAGTCCGCTAGCTGACGTGGCGGCGCAGGGGGCCGGCGTCGGCGGCGACGGCGGCGTGCGCGGCGTGGACCGCAAGCTTACGAGCTACGGCGACCCGGGCTACAGCCGCTACGCGCGGCGCGCGTTTCTCGCCTCGGCCGGCTACGACGCCGAGGATCTCGAGCGACCGGTGGTGGCGCTCGTCGACACCAGCTCCGACTACACCACCTGCCACCGCGATATGCCGGCTCTCGTGGAAGCGGCCAAGCGCGGGGTGCTGGAGGCGGGGGCCATCCCGCTGGTGTGCCCCACCATGTCGCTGGGCGAGCTGATGATCTCGCCCACCTCGATGCTGTTTCGCAACTTGATGGCGATGGAGACCGAGGAGCTGTTGACCGCCTATCCCCTGGATGCGGCTGTGCTATTCGGTGGTTGCGACAAGACGCTGCCCGCGCAGCTGATGGCGGCGGCGTCTGCCAACGTGCCGAGTGTGTGCGTCGTGACCGGGCCGATGCGGACTGGCGATTGGCGCGGCGAGCGGGTAGGGGCCTGTACCGACTGCCGCCGCTACTGGCAGCGATACCGCGCCGGCGAGCTGGAAGAGGGCGAGATCGAGGAGGTGGAGCAGTCGCTGTGCACCACCGGCGGCACCTGCGCGGTGATGGGCACCGCCTCCACCATGGCGTGCGCGACCGAAGCTCTGGGCATGATGCTGCCTGGCGGCGCCACCGCGCCCTCCGGCTCCGGTGACCGCCTGCGCCACGCCGCCGCCGCCGGGCGCGCTGC
>CAJWOB010000434.1 GCA_913043885.1 uncultured Spirochaetaceae bacterium
CAAGGTACCCGGCTGGGGTACAACCTCACCGGAAACCCGGATCGCCCGCTGGGAGAAGCTGGACCGCTCCGGGAAATTGGCACTGGCGGAAAAAATTGAGCAGGGCGCTGCGAATCTGTCTCTCTCTGAGTTTCAGGCCGTGGAGAACGCTTCACCAGGTACCTAAATCGAAATGTCAGAGCAATCATGGAACCTTTCAGATCTATTAGGATGAACTATAATCTTTCGGTTTCCAACATCGACATGGTTGGTGGCAGTGGCGGTGCCGGTGGGGGACCAGCTCCGCATCCTGTGGCAGCGAGTCGCCGGGGGGCCGCTGGCTCTCCTTGGAGCCGCCTCTCCCGACGAGGCTGCTGCCATGGCGACGATCGTTACCCAGTTCCGAGTGCCCCGCGTGGTTACCGCGGCGCTGGTCGGGATGATCCTGGCCGTGTCCGGCACCACCATGCAGGGGGTGTTTCGCAATCCGCTCGCGGATCCCTATCTGCTCGGCATCGCCGGCGGCGCCACCGCCGGGGTGGCTGCCGCCATCTACCTCGGCTGGTCTGCAGTCCCGCTGGTCATCCCGCTGGCGGCATTTGTCGGCGGCCTGTGCGCGGTGGCCATCGTGTTCGGTCTTGCCGGCCGGGCCCGCGACGGTGTGGCTCTGATCCTCGCCGGAGTGGCGCTGGCGGCCCTTTTCGCCGCCGTAACCGCCCTGTTCCTGTTTCTCGCCGGAGAACGCCAGCGGACTGGCATCGTGTTCTGGGTGATGGGCGGACTGGCCGGCGGCAACTGGTGGTCGGTGCAGGTCCTGCTGCCAGGAGCGGTGGTCGGCAGCGTCGTAACCTGGATCCTCGGCCGGGAGCTCAATGCCCTTGCCTTGGGGGACGAGCAGGCGGCCCACCTGGGCGTAAATCCGGTGCTCATCAAGCGGGTGCTGCTGCTGGTCGCGACGCTCATGACCTCGGTGGCGGTCGCGATGTCGGGAACCATCGGCTTTGTCGGTCTGGTGATCCCCCACGTCATGCGCCTCTTGATAGGGCCCGAGCACCGCTGGCTGGTGGTTACCTCCGCGGTTGGCGGCGCGGCCTTTCTCGTGCTGTCGGACCTGGCGGCACGCAGCGTCGTTGCCCCCGCGGAGATGCCGGTGGGCATCGTTACTGCGGTGGTCGGTGGGCCGTTCTTTCTCTACCTGCTACGCGTGCGACTGGTCAGGCCGACGAGCAGTGGCTGAGCGCATCCGGTCGGGCGAGCCGTCTGGGGACCTTGCGCTCCGTGGAGTGGCGCACCGTCTCGGCACCAAGCAGGTGCTCTGCGGCGTAGACCTCACCGTCCACGCCGGCGAGGTGGTGGCGCTGCTCGGGCCGAACGGATCGGGAAAGTCAACGCTCCTTCGCGCCGGCTCGCGCGCGCTGCGTCCCGACTCCGGCGCCGTGTTGCTCGACGGTGTCGCGCTTGCGCAGCGCAGTGCCGCCGAGCTTGCGCGCGAGCTCACCGCTCTCGAACAGGAACCGCGGGCGGGCTTCGATTTCACGGTCGGGGAGGTGGTTGGCTTTGGCCGGCTGCCCCATCTCGGGCGCTTCGCCGAACCCGGCGAACGGGATCACCTCGCCGTGGCCCGTGCGCTCGAGATCACCGACATCGTCCATTTGGAGGCACGGGCGATATCGTCTCTCTCCAGCGGGGAGCGCCAGCGTGCCTGGCTGGCCATGGCGCTTGCGCAGGAGCCTCGGGTGCTGCTGCTAGACGAGCCGACCGCCTATCTCGATCTCGCCCATCAGCTGGCGACCATGGAGATCATCGTTCGGCGCGCGGCGGCCGGCCTGGCCGTGCTGTTCGCCACCCACGACCTGAGTTTGGCGGTCGCCTACGCCCAGCGGTTGCTGCTACTGGCGGATGGTCGCGTGGTTGCCGACGGCACACCGCGCGAGGTGGTAACCGAAGCGAACATCGAGCGGGCGTACGGCGCTCGAGTGCGCCTGCTGCGGGACGACGAGGGGGTACCCATCGCCGTGGTGCCGCAGCACGTCAGAAATCCATCGAGAGCATGGTAAGAGAACTGCACACTATGTAAAGTCATAGTGTCATGTCGGCAGAGTGGAGCAGCGACGTCGGGCGTTGGCGTACCCGCGCCGGGTGGTCGCAGCTCGAGTTGGCGCGCCGCGCCGAGGTCTCACGCCAGGCGCTCGCTGCCATCGAGAGCGGACGCCAGGTGCCCTCCACCAAGCTGGCGCTGCGCCTCGCCCGCCTGCTCGGGGTAAGCGTGGAGCGCCTGTTCATCGCAGACGAGGCCCCAGTGCTCCACGATGTTCGGTGGGCGCAAGCGGGCGCCCCGCCAGCCGAGCGGAGGGTGGTGGTGGGACTGGTGGACGGGCGGTGGGTGGCCCATCCGATGTCGGGCGGCCAGGCTGCTGCCGCGGACGGACTGGTCGACGTGGCCGACCCCGTGACCGATCCCGTGGCCGCGCAGGCGACGGTTCGGCTGTTCGGCCACCGCACTACCGAGCCGGCGGTGCTGGTGGCCGGCTGCGCGCTCCTGCGCGCGCGCCACCGCGCGCGAGCTCGAGAAGGACATGGACGAGGCGCTGCGCGACGGAGCTCTCGGGCTTTCCAGTCAGGTGATGATGCCCCCCGGATCCCTCGCCACCACCGATGAGATCATACGACTCTGCCGCCAGGTAAAACCTTTTGGA
>CAJWOB010000435.1 GCA_913043885.1 uncultured Spirochaetaceae bacterium
AAAGGCATCGCGGTTGGGGTCCAGCATCACGCGTATCCGTGCGCCGCGCTCCCGGACAGCGATCCGACGCTCGTAGCCAGCCCGCCGCAGGGTACGCCTCGCGAGCCGGTGTCGAGTCTGAGCAAGCTGGCACCGCTGTCGGAACAACCGGTGCTGCCGTCGATGGCAACCTTGGTGAGCCACGTCGCGTACCAGACCGCGCTGCCGTACGGGGCGTCCTATCGGCTGCCCGCACCGGGGGAGGCGCTGCTGCTGCCGCGCTTCACGCTTACCGCCAACGGCGAGGTGGAGAGCTGGGTACAGGAGCTGCGGACGTTCGACGACCACTGGCTGCAGGAGCTCGTCGGCCAACCGGAGCATGGCAGTGTGCTCTCGCTGCTGTCGTCGGTGGGCGACGCGCAGCCGGTGCTGGCGCCCGCGGGCAGCGGGGCACAGGGTGGTGCCGACGCGCGTGTGTTGGGCGTCGCCGCCGCGCTGTTGCTAATCGCGGCCGCAACTTTGACACGCCTATCTAGGTGTGCTACCACAGCTGCCCGGCCAGGGAGAACGGTCGGTGGCAAGGCCGATGGGTCGCTCCTCGCCCATCCAGCCCGTCTGAGATAGACACCCAGATGTCCAACGGACCCGGCACAGGTCGCTCAGCTTGAGTGCCGCGGGTGCTGCGGAGGGAGCTTCGCGGCAGCGAAGCGCAACGGCTCCGGCTGGCGAGCCTTTCCGCCTCGTGCTCGGGCTCCATCATCAGATCCCGCTCGGACGGTCAGACGCGGCGACCGAGGATGAGTATCAGCGTCACCATAAGCCCTACCTCAGCCTGCTGAACAGCTTCCCGGAGGTGCGCGTCGCCCTCCACTACTCGGGCCCGGTGCTCGAGTGGCTAGACGCGCAACATCCCGAGTTCATCATGCTGCTGCGCGAGCTGGTGGCACGACATCAGGTCGAGATGATAGGCGGTGCCTACTACGACGCTGCCCTGTCGATCATCCCCAACGCCGACCGGCTAGGGCAGGTGGAGAAACTGACCACTCACCTCCGTAGTCAATTCGGCACCCGTCCGCGGGGTAGTGCCCTGGCGGAGGGAGTCTGGGAGCCATCGCTCGCCTCGACGCTGCACAGCAGCGGTATGGAGTACGTCTTCCTCGCGGCATGTCAGCTGGAGGGAGCGGCAGACGCGGGCGACCTACACCAACCGCTCATAACCGAGGATCAGGGGCGGGTGCTGTCGGTGTTGCCGATTACCACGGCGGTGCTGGCCGCGGCGGGTGCCAGCACTCCGGCCCAGGTGGTCGCGGACCTGGCGGCGCTGGCGCGACGGTACCGCGGTGGTCTTGGCGTCGCCTTCGAGGCGGGCGTACCGTCGCCGCGGCTGTCCGCTGCGGAACGCACGGCGTGGCTTACCGAGCTCTTCGAGCGCGTGCTCGATGCCGACGAGATTCAGCTGGCACTTCCGCAGCAGGTGCTGGCCGCGACGCCCGAGCGTCCGCGGGTGTACCTGGGCTGTAGCACCCAGAGCGGCGGCGTCGGTGAGGGCGCGCTTTTCCGCGGCAACCTCGTTCGCTACCCCGAGAGTCGCATGCTGTACGCGCGGATGATGTACACGCACCTGCTCGTCAACCAGATTCGGGGCGACAAGGCGCGCAAGCGATCTGCGCAAAACGAGCTGTGGCGCGGGCAGTCGCACAGCGCCTACTGGGACGGCACAGGTGGCGGTGTCCGTTCTCCTCAGGTTCGTCACGAGGCCTACCAGGCGTTCATCGAAGCGGAGAAGACCGCGCGTGAGCAGGGCACCCCGCAGCCGGGCCTGGTGAGCGCCGATTTCGATCTGGACGGACTGCCCGAGTGCCTGTTCCACGGCAGAGTGTTCAACGCGTACGTGCACGGCATTGGCGGCGCCATTGTCGAGCTCGACCACATAGCTAGCTCACACAACTACCAGGCGACGTTGGCTTCTCGAGACCGCCCGGCGCCTTTCGCCCCGCCCTCCAGCTTTCGCGATCGATTCGCCGCAGACATCGACCTCGACGCGGTGAGCGGTGGTGCGATCGCCGAGGCCGGCGACTTCCTGGACGCCCGTTACCAGATGGTGGAGCTGGACCGCGAGCGCATGAGCTGCCTGCTCGCTCGTGACGGCGTGGTTACCACGGCGGAGGGGGTACAGGCAGTTGCGCTACGCAAGCGCTATCGCTTCCGCGGCCGGTCACTGGTGGTCGAATACCGCATCGACAACAGCGGCGATCGACCGCTGCGCACCCGGCACGCCGTGGAGGTGAACCTGGCATTCTCCGACGTCGACAGCCTGGCGATTTCCGCCCACCGGCGCGATCAGGCGGCGGCAGATAGTACTGCGGGGCAGTCTGCGAAGACGCCACGCCGCGTGGCGCGGGGAGACGGCGTGCGCTTTCGTGACGGCGCCGGCGACGTCGCGGTGACGCTGATGAGTGAGGGCGCCGCGGAGGTCCTCACTGCACCGGTGGTGACTGCGGAGGGCTACCAGGCAACCACTGCGGTCCTGTGCTGGGACATCGAGCTTGCGCCAGGTGGCAGCTGGGAGAACGTGGTGGGCCTGGCGTTTGCGCGGCTGCGCTAACCCTGGCGAAGGGCGACCAGGGTCGCGTCGATCCAAGGGGTGGTGGGATCGCCGGGGAGCGTGGAGGCCAGCATGAACTC
>CAJWOB010000436.1 GCA_913043885.1 uncultured Spirochaetaceae bacterium
CCGCTGCTCGAGGGCGGCGCTGAGCTCATCGCCTTCGTCGACGCGGTCCACGACGGCGACGCCGGGCAGATCGCTGCAGCACGCGAGGGCGTGGTCGCCGCACTCGGCGAGGGAGGCGCGCTGGATGCCGCCGCCGTTATCGGCAACTTCAACATGATGAACCGACTCGCCGACGCCACCGGCGTCCCGGTGAGCGAGGAGCGGATGGCGGCGACCGCCGAGCTACGTGCGGCGGCCGGTATCGAGCCTCCCAGCCACTAGCCGAACGCTAAGCTCGTCGGCACGCAGTTGCGTGGTCTCGTTGCTATCCGCATATCGTGCGGATAGAGCCGATTGGGCCCCACGCGTTGTACGACCGTTGTGCGGACAAGGGGGCGTCTGTTCCGGCGCCAGCCACTGCAAGGACGATCGGTTCGCGCCACGCCACACTAGCCGAACGCCCGCGCCGCCAGCTCCACCAGCAGGTCCAGCTCGGACTGATTCGTATAGCTCTGCACGCACAGACGCGCAATTCGCATGTCGCCTACCGTCCAGAACGGCATTTCCACCCGCGCCTCCTCCAGTAGCCGCCCAAAGGCGGCCACGTCGGCGCCCGCCGGCAGTCGGATCGCTGCCATCTGTGCAAACCACTCCTCGGTCTCGGGACACAGCGGCTCGACGCCGGCACCGTCGGCGAGGTCCTGCTCGATCGCCCGCTTGGTCGCCACCAGCATCCGGTGGCAGCGCGCCCGCACTTGCGGCCAGTCGTGGCTGGCCATGTAGTCGATGGCGGCGGGCACCGCCAGAAAGGGCGACAGGTCCCGCGTGCCGAGGCGTTCGACGTAGTCCTGGAGGGGGCGCTCGGAACGCGCCAGCTGCGACCAGCCGTGGCTGATCACCAGCGGCTGCAGGAGGCGCTCGGCCACCGGGGAGGCATAGAGGAACGCGGTGCCCTTGGGCGCGCACATCCATTTGTGGCAATTGCCGGTGTAGAAGTCGGCGCCCACCTGGTCGAGCGCCAGCGACCGCTGCCCCGGGACATGGGCACCGTCGACCACCGTGATGAGCCCGGCCTCACGGGCACGCCGGCAGATCTGCGCCACCGGCAGCGTCAACGCGGTCGGAGCGGCAATGTGGCTGATGAACAGCACCCTGGTGCGCGGGCCGACGCCGGCAAACAGCGCCTCCACCAGCTCGTCTGCCGACGCCACCGGCAGCGTCAGCGACTGCTCCACGTAGGAGACACCGGCGCGCTGACAGTGATGGCGCCAGGCGTTGTTGCACGCCGGGTACTCCTGGCTGCTGGCAAGGACTTCATCGCCGGGCGCCAGCGCACCCATGACCGCCCGCACTGCGAAGTTCACCCCCAGCGTCGCGTTGGCGACGAACGCCAACCGGTCGGCGCCGGTACCGAGGTAGGCGGCCAGGGGCTCGCGGGCCGCCTGCAGATGCTCGGTCTCCCGCATCATGATGTCGGCCGGATGGGTCTCCATCACCCGCTGCCAACGCTGGTACTCGGCGAACACCGGCTCCGGGCAGGCGCCGAACGAGCCGTTGTTCAGCATCGCCCAGTCGTCGCGAATCAAGAAGTCGCCGCGGTCATAGCGCGGGCCTGCCAGGTTCTGCTGCTCCACGCGGTGTAGTATCAACGTGGGAGGGTCGGTACAAGGGCGGCGACTGGACCGGGCCGCGCGACCGGCGCAGCATGTCGGCGGCCATGCCGAGCAAAGCGTTTGAGGTCATCGATGAGGGGTTCGTGGCGCGCCGCGACCCCCGTGCGCCCCGGCCGGTGGCGGTAGAGCCGCGGGCATGCGTGCTCGGCGACGGATCGCTGCTGTGCGGCTACTCGGTGCAGACCGCCGTCGGCAGCAACGACTTCGCCGTAACGCTGTCGCGCTCCAGCGACGGTGGTCGTAGCTGGCAAAATGCGGGCTCGGTCTGGCCGCATCTGGAGGCCACCCAGTCGATCGCCGCCAATCTGAGCCGTTCCCCCGACGGGGAGCTGTTCCTCTACGGCATCGCCATCCCGATCGACGAGCCAGGGGAGTCGTTCTGGTCGGACGCCACCCGGGGCATCAAGCAGAACGAGCTGGTGTGGGCGCGCTCCTCCGACGACGGTCGAACCTGGACCGATCCGCAGGTGATCCCGAGAGATATGCCCGGCTCGGTGGAGGCACCCGGCCCGCTGTGTGTCACCCGCGCCGGCCGCTGGTTTGGCTGCTACGCGCCCTACCCCACCTTCGACCCGATGCCGCAGCTGGACCGGCAGCAGATCGTGGCGGTGTCCAGTGCCGACCGGGGCGGCCAGTGGACCTGCCAGAGCGCCCTCCGCTTCGACGAGGCAGACTCCACCGGCGCCGAAGCCTGGGTGGTCGAGCTCAGCGACGGCCGGCTGGCGGCCGCATGCTGGCACATGTCCGGCGGCACCGAGGGCGCGTCTGCCAACGTCGACTACCCCAACAAATTCGCCCTCTCCAGCGACGGCGGTCTCACCTGGGGCCCGACCACGTCGACGGGCACGATGGGCCAGTCGCCGGGGCTTGCGTCGCTCGCCGATGGCCGCCTGCTGATGGCCTACAACCAGCGGCGCCAGGAGCCGGCGGGTGTGAGGCTGGCACTCGCCGCCCCGACGCCGACGGATTTCGGCCTGCAGGCGGACGATCTGGTGTGGCAGGGCAGTCGGG
>CAJWOB010000437.1 GCA_913043885.1 uncultured Spirochaetaceae bacterium
TCGTGGTCAGCGGATTGCCACGTCTGCGCCAGTTCGGTGTGTTCGCCGGCACCGGCATCCTCATTACGGCAGGCGTGACGGTGCTGTTCGCCGCGCTGCTCGCCTATCGGGGCGGCGGCACCGGGCGTCGCCTGCTCTCCGGCTCCACGTGGTGGGTTGGGCACGCCGCCACACGAGTGGCCGGCTCCGCCTCTCGGAATGGCAGCCGCTGGGCAATCGTCGTCGTCGCGGCTCTCGCGGTCGTTGGCGCGCTGGTGCTCGCAACCGGTCGCGAGCTCCGCTACCAGACCGACGTGTCGCAGCTGTTTCGAGCCGACAGCCAGTCGGTGCAGGCCAACCGGGTGGCGATGGCGGAGTTCGGTAGCTTTGTGAGCATACAGCTCACGGCTACGCAGCCCGAGGAAGGCACGTTCCCCAGCGCCGACCTCGTCGCCGCACTGGACAAGTTCGAGGCGCTCGCGGTTGCCCACGCAGACGTGGCCGGCGTTACCTCCCTGGTTGCCCAGCTGCGCACGATGAACGGCGCGCGTACCGGGACCGAACAGCTACCCGAAAGTCCAGGCGCCGTGCAGCTATTGCTTCGCCTGCTTGCGGCGGTCACCGCGGATGGGCGCGGTCCGAGCACCGATGGGTTGGTGAAGGCGCAACAGCGACAGGTAACCAGCCAGCTCTGGGTGTTGGACGACGAGACCGACTGGCTGCTCGACGACCACAGCCTGCAGCAGCTGGTGGAGTACCTGCAGGCCAGCGCCAACCAGTCATTTGCCGGCACGCCGTTCCTGCCCGAGCTGTGGGGCTGGAGTCTGGTGACACTACAGGTCTCGCAGATCCTGGCCAGCGAGCAGCTGCTGTCGATCGTGGTGTCGGCGGCGTTGGTCCTGGCGCTGGTCGCGGTTGCCTTTCGTTCCGTGCGAACAGCACTGGCGGCGATGGTGCCGCTGGCCGTCGGCCTCGGTCTTACCTATGCTGTGGTGGCGTTGCTGTCGATACCGGTCGACGCCATCACCATTAGCTTTGCCAGTATTGCCATCGGCGTGGGCGTCGACGATACAGTGCACCTGCTGCTGCACTTCCGCCGTCGGCTCCGGGCGGGGGATACCCCGCAGCTGGCAGCGCAGGGGGCGGTGCGGACGGCTGGCCGCGCCATCCTCATTACCAGCGCGGCGGTGATCGTGGGACTCGGCGCTCTGGCGGCGTCGGCGTTCCTACCCGTCGCCTACCTCGGCCTGCTGGTGGCGGTCACCCTCATCGGCACCACGGCCGCGGCCCTTGGCATCCTGCCAACCCTCCTCGGCCGACGCCATGAGCGGGCGACCAGCCCGACCGAAGGAGTGCCCTCGTGAGACATAGCGGCGCTGCACGCGGCATCGCGGTGGTGGTCCCGGCACACAACGAGGCGCGCACCATTGCCGGCACGATCGACGCCATACTGGCGCAGACGCGGCCGGCGGCGGAGGTGCATATCGTCTGCAACGCGTGCAGTGACGACACCGCCGGGGTGGCCCGGCGGTATCCGGTTACCGTGCACACCACAGCTCGCGCCGGCGTATCCCACGCCCGCAACCTCGGCGCCCGGGCGGCGCGCGCGGAGCTGCTGCTGTTCGTCGACGCCGACGTAACGCTGCCGCAGCAGTTGCTGGCCACTATCGGCGCAGTCACGCGCAACGCGCGGACGCCGGTCGGCACGGTGCGGGTCCGCCCCGACCGCCGTCGCTACACCCTCGCCTACCACGCCGCCGCGCTGCTGATCCCGTTAGCCAGAGCGGCGTCGAACGGCCTGATATTCTGCTCCCGCGACGCCTTCCTCGGCGCGGGTGGGTTTCCTGAGGAGATGCATGTCGGCGAGGACAACGTGTTCATGCGCAGCGCGCGGCGTCAGGCAGGTGCCCGCTACCACTTCTTGCGCCATCCGAGTGCGATATCGAGTACGCGACGCATCCAACGCTGGGGGACGGCTAAGCTGCTGATGACATGGATCCGCGGGACAACCGCCATAGACAAGCGCAGCATCCAATACGAGGCCGTCCGTTGACGTTAGGCGCACGCGTCGGGTGTTTGGCAGTGATGCTAGCTGGCGCCGTGGGTACACATGCGTTTGGCCAGACACTGGTCGACCCCAGCGATCGCATCTATACCCATCTGGCGGTTTGGCAACAGAAGGGGTACGTGGATCCGCTCCCGCCGCTGCGGCCATACCCTCTCCCTCTAGTGGCGGAGGCGCTTGACCAGGTAACTGCTCGGGGTACGCGACGCGACGTCGAGCTCGCACAGGAGTTGGCAGCGGATCTGGGACTGGAGAACCCAACCGTCATCGTCAGTACTACCTCTGGCGTGCGGTCCAAGGGGGCGAACGTTGGTGGTGATATCGGCGCACAGGTTCGATCGCAGGGCACCGCCGGCAGAGGCTTCTCTTACTCAGGACAGTTCGCGTATTGGTGGGACAGCGCGTTCTCGGAAGACGTCGATCTACTCTATCTCCCCGAGGACCCACCAACGTTCAGCGGAGCCGGCCCGGACTTCACCATAGGTTCCGAGACATTCGAGGGGTTGGAAGATATCAGGGTGTCGGCAGCTTTCGGCTCGGCCTCCCTGTACGTGATCGGTGGCTTCTCGCGACAAGCCTTCGGCCCATTCTTGGGAGACGGCGTCGTGGTCG
>CAJWOB010000438.1 GCA_913043885.1 uncultured Spirochaetaceae bacterium
CTGCTCGATCTGCACCAGCCCGCCCAGGGTGGACGTGGCGACGTCGTAGCCGCTGCCAGTGCCGCCCTGCCAGGCGCGGTGGGCCACGCCGGCAAGCTCCATGACCCTCTCCACTCGCGGCACCGCGCCATCCCGCACGCGCAGCAACAGCGCGGTTGCCGCAACTGCCACGGCGGCGCTGGAACCGAGTCCGCGCTTGCCGCGCTCGCCGGCCAACCCCGTGGAGTCGACGGTGATCTGCCATCCCAACGCCTCGCCGCACACATCCGCCACCGCTCGGAGCAGCGAGCCCGGCTCGGCGCCGAGCTGCTCCGACCGCATCACACCCGAGAGCGCCCCGGCGGTGCCGGTGCCGGCCCCCGCCGCAGCGGCAGTAGCAGTGGCCGTGGCATGCACCCGCGGCTCGACAGCGACCGCTACCCCCACCCCGCCTGGGCGGGTGATGGCGTACTCGCCGAGCAGCAGGATGTTGCCCGGAACTGATACGCGGATCGTCGCCACGCCCAAGCTAGGACGGCGGTGGCTCGCCGGCGACCAGCCACGGGCCGTCACCCGCTGCAGCCTCGATGAGCCGATCGCCGGGAATGCCACTTGCCACCAGCGCTGCGCGAACCCGGGGCAGGTCTGTCGCAGTAGACAACACTTTCACCTGCGGGCCGGCATCCATGGTCTCCCACGCCGCGATCCCGTCGTCGCGCAGCTGTTGCAGCGCGTGCAGTACGGCGACCGATCCCGGGCGCAGGTAGTTGATCGGCGGGGCCGCGCTCAACATGGTGCCGAACATGCGCAGATAGCTCAGCCGCATGTGCTCGCCCAGCCGATCGAGGTCTCGCGCATACAGCGCGTCCCGAATCTCCCGATAGGTAGCGGCAGCGTCGCGCACCCAGGCGTCGTAGTAAGGGGAGGTGGCGGCGACCCGCTCCATCGCGTCGCGCGATGGCACCGGCTTGGCGCTGGTATCGACGATAGCCACCAGCAGCCGCAACTGTGGCCAGTGATCGGCGTTCAGCTCGGCCTGTGCAGCCTCCGCCCCGGCCAACAGGGAGCTGAAGCCCCCGAACACCGCGCGGGCAGCCGAAGCCGAACCCACCCGGGCGATACGGGATACCCGCTGCAGATCGTCGGCCCGGCCGACAAGTGAGGCAGCGCCAAACGCCACAGCGGCGAACAGCGACGCGGAGCTTGCCAAACCCGCCGCCTGCGGGAAGTTGCCTGTCGCCGCCACGTGGAGTACGCCGCGGAGCTCGGGCAGCTCCTTGCGCAGGGCGATGAGGAAGGGCGATACCCGCGCCGCCGGGACTGCCGATCCGTCTACGGTTACCAGATCGACGCCGGCGCCATCGCTGGCGTCGGCGAGCGTAACGGTGGCCTGCGACCATAGGGAGTCGATGGTGATGGCGATACTCGGGGTGGCGGGGAGGTTGGCCTCTCGATCTGCCTTCCCCCAGTACTTGGCCAGCGCAAAGCTGGGTGAGGCCCGCACCACCACGCTGTCGCTCATCGACGGCCACCACCAGACGTGCCGGCGCGCACCGCATGCAGCATCGTCGCCGCGGCGTTGCGGTCGGTTGCCTCTTCTCGCGCAGCGGCCGCTGCGAGCAGATCGGCCACGGCGTCCACCTCGCCGCCGCGGGCACCGGCGGCGAACGCCTGTCGCGCGTAGTGCAGGCGCATGTGACCGGGCTGAATGCCCTCGCTCACCAACGCCCGCAGTGCGGCCAGATTCGAGGCGAGGCCCGCGGCAGCGGCGATCCGCGCCAGCCGCCTCGAGTCTGGGGAGCCGAGCAGGCGCAGCGCCATACGGGCGACGGGGTGGAGGTCTACCGTCCCACCGACGGTACCGAGCGGTACCGGTAGCTCAATAGCGCAGTCGATCGCCTCCGCGTCGGCGGCAAGCCGATACGTGGTCAGCGGTACGTAACCTGCATCCGCGTTGGCGGCAGCCCAGCCGTGGGCGGCCGCCTCCACCGCACGGGTGTCGTTACCCGTTGCCAACACCACCGCAGTTACGCCGTTCATCACCCCTTTGTTGTGGGTAACCGCCCGGTGACGGTCGGCGGCAGCAACAGCGGCTGCGGCTGCGATACGCTCGGCGACCACTCTACCGTCATGGCCGCGGCGCCCGAGCGCACTCCACGGCACCCGACCGCGGGCGCGCACCCGACTGCGCGGGCTGGCGTTGGTGACAATGGCCATGAGCGGGGGTTGCCCGCACAGCTCCGCCATCAGTGGACGTAGCCTCTCCCCGGCGGTGTTCACCATATTGGCGCCCATCGCGTCGCGCACGTCGACCAGAAGATGCACGACGAGCATGTGGCCCACCGCGGTATCCTCGAACACATGTGCCTCGATGTCCCGGCAGCCGCCGCCCAGTCCGATAAGAACCTTGTCCCGCGAATTGGCCGAAGCGATGATGTCGTCGCGCACGGCAAGAACCTTCGCACGGGCGCCAAAGGGATCGTTCAGGCCGAGCACCTGGATCTGCGCGCGCATGATCGGCGACGTGCTTGACGCTTCGAAACCGCCGCAGTCGCGGGCAATCCGCGCCATGTAGGAGGCCGCAGCGACCACGGAAGGCTCCTCGACCGCCATGGGGATCAGATAGTCCTTGCCGTTGACGACGAAATTGGCGGCAACGCCCATCG
>CAJWOB010000439.1 GCA_913043885.1 uncultured Spirochaetaceae bacterium
CTCGAGCACGCCCGGCGGCGCGGCGCGCAGATCCGCACCGAGCTGGCGCTCAACATCGACGTCTCGCCGTCCATCCTCGAGCTGGCCGGCGTTGGCTGCCCCGATATCGTCCAGGGACGCAGCCTGGTGCCGCTTCTGGCCGAGAGCGGGCAGCCGTGGCGGGACGCATTCTTCTGCGAGCATCTGTTCGATCGTGCCGACATCCCCAAGAGCGAAGGGATTCGCACGACGGAGTGGAAGTACATCCGTTACTTCGAGCAGGACCCGGTGCACGAGGAGCTCTACGACCTCAGCGCCGACCCGCACGAGTCCACTAACCTGGCCCCCCACCCCACCCATGCAGAGCGGCTGCAGGAGATGAGCACCCGCTGCGATCGGATGCGCGAGGCTGCGGCCGGCTAGTGCGCCGTCCGCGAAGTCCGTCGGCGCCCAATTGCGTGATCCGGGTGCTATCCGCATATCGTACGGATAGTGCCGAGTGGGCCTACGCGCCTTGCACGGCCGTTATACGGATATGGAACGCGTCTCTTCCGGCAGCAGCCACAGCCGAGCTCGCGCTACACCACACTAGGTGTAGGGGATGGCCTCGTCGTCACCCACGGTGTAGACCCAGCGCGCGCGCAGCTGCTCGGCGCTCTCGAACGCATCACCCTGTTGCACGAGAATCCCAGTCAGCTCGTCGTCCAGGCGGCGCTGGACCCGAGCGAGGTCGGTACGGTTCACCAGGTTGTCCAGCTGGAACGGGTCCGCCTCATTGTCGAACAGCAGCCAGGGGCCGTTGCGGTCGCGGACAAACGTATGGGTGGCGGTGCGGACGCCACGGTACGGTCGCCCGCCGCGGGCGGTGCGCCAGTCGGCGAATGGGTGATAGCTGGCGATCAACACCCCGTCGCGGCCGGTTGCGCCTCCCCCCTCGAGCACGCCCGAGAGGTCCATCCCCTCGACGCTCTCGGGCGAATCGATCCCGGCTAGCTGCAGCAGCGTCGGCATGATGTCGGGGGTGGTGATCGGCTCGGTGATGACTCGGCCGTCGCCGCCGAACCGCGCCGGATAGCGCCGCAGAAACGGGACACACACCGACTCGTCGTACGGCGCCTGCTTGCGCGCCCCGCGCTGCTGGTCGCTCCGCTGCCACTGCGACTCCAGCATGTCGCCGTGGTCACCGCTGAACACCAGGATGGTGTCGTCCCGCAACCCGGCCTCGTCTATCGCCGCCGCCACTCGCTCTACGCACTGATCGATGGCGGTGATGTGCGCGTAGTAGCCACTCAGCTGCGAGCGCGCCAGCGCACGGCGGTGGGGGGCGACGTTGTCGCGCAGCACCAGATCCGCGTCGGGGTAGCGCTCGAGCAGGTCCTGCGGTGCGGTGTCGTAGGGATCGTGGGGTGTCCCGAAGGAGAGGAACAGAGCGAACGGGTGGCCCGCCGCCCCCTCTGCCGCCGCCCGGCCGCGGATGTAGGCGACGGCCTCGTCGGTCTGGGCTTACGCGTCGTAGCCATCCCAGAGGCGCGGCTCTACCTCTTCACCTGCGTAGTACCGCGACTGGTTGTAGTCGTGGCTGCACTCCAGCACCCGCCAGAAGTCGAAGCTCTGCCGCCGCCCCGGCGGTATCGGGGCGGTGCGCCCGTGTCCGTCGATATGCCACTTGCCCACCCACGCGGTGGCGTAGCCGGCGCTCCGCAGCTCCTGGCCAAACGAGTGGCCGTTGTCGGGCAGGCACAGGTCGTTGAGGAACAGGTCGTGGGTGAGCGGGTATTGGCCGCTGAGCAGGAAGGCGCGGTAGGGGGGGCACACCGGGCAGCTGGCCACGGCGTTGCTCAGATTGAGGCTCTCGCCCGCCAGCCGATCGAGGAACGGCGTCTGCACGTTGGGGTCGCCGGCGTAGCCGGTGGCCTGCGCCCGCATCTGGTCGGCGAATACGAAGACCAGGTTCGGCCGAGGCCGGCTTTCTGCCCCGCTAGCCATAGGCCGTTACCTGGTGGCCGCCGAGCAGCCGTCGCTGTCGTGGGTTTGCCGCCGCTACGATCCGCGGATCGAGGCGGAACTCCAGATGCGGCGGGAGCCGCGGCGCGATGGCGCGGGTGCCGTAGTGGACCTGCAGCAGGTAGCGAGAACGGTCCGGTGTGGCGTTGTAGCCGCCGCTGTGCCACAGCTCACACCGGAACAGCATGCCGGTGCCGGCGGTGCATACCACCGGCACCGGCGCCTGCCCGCGCCAGTCGGCGACCGACCCGCTCATGGTGCCGGGGAACCCCGGCGCCGGTCGCTTTCCGCCCGGCGCGCAGCCGGAGAGATGGCTGCCAGGCACCACCCAGGTCGGCGCCAGATCCTCATCCACATCCACCAGGTAGTAGTGGAGTGTCATCAACAACACCGACAGGTGCACTCTGCCGGTTACCAGCAGCTCCTCGTCGACCGGGAAGAACAGCTGATCGGCATGCAGCTGGTGGCTGCCGTCCGGCTGGCGCGGCTCCTCGCCCATGCCCGGCGTGGTTCGCCACGCGGTCATGCCGATGAGGTGGCACTGCTCCCCGAGCAGCTGCTCGACGGCTTCGGGCCGGAACAGTCCGCGTTCCTTGGCCTCCGGGGCGTAGAGCGCGTCGCGGACCAGGTCCAGGTACGGCCCTTCGAGGTGGG
>CAJWOB010000440.1 GCA_913043885.1 uncultured Spirochaetaceae bacterium
CCTGCCCTTGAAGTATCGGTTGCTCGCCGCGCTGCCCGCTGTGTTTCTCTCCATCTTGTTCTTTCTCGACCAGAACATCACCGTCCGCACAGTCAACTCCCCGGTCAACAAGCTGCTGCCGCGCCCCACCTACCACCTCGATCTGTTTATTCTGGGGTTGCTGACCGCCGCCACGGCCTCGCTAGTTTTTGCCCCCACGCTTCGGTTGCCAACCCTCCGAGTCGAGGAGGGCCGCGAAGTCGGCCTTGTTCACATTCTTCGCCGCCTGCTCCGCATCCTGCGCCGCCGCCCGGCGCTGCCGCTCCGCCTGCCACGCGCGGGCGCCGGGTAGCCGCTCCGCCGGCGATGCAGGAGGCAGTCCCACGGCAGCGGGCGCCACCATCTCTCCATCGACGGTGCGGAGGCCATCCGCGACCACCTGCACGTCGACATCGGCGCGGTGTCGCAGCGGCTCGCGCGGCGCTACCGGCGTTGCCCGCGGCGGTAGCCACAGGCTGGCTCCTGGGCGGATGGTGTCGCCGTGGCGGAGCCGCTGCGCTAGCTCGGGACCCGTCACCAGGGCCTGCGTACCGCCCTCGGCTCGGTAGACCAGGTTTGCCGGCGCAACCGTCGCGCCTGTGGAGTCGGTCGTCGCCCCCCTCTGCCCGTCCTGGGGCAGCAGCTCGGCGGCCAGGAGCACCAGGGCCACCGCGATGAGGAGATTGAGCAACGGGAGGCGGACGGTGGGAGCCGACAGCGTTAGCGCCACCATCGAGGCGGCGGGAACGGCACCAGCCAGAAGTGCGGTGAGCGTCGGGCCGTGAAGGACGGGTAGGGCGCTGCTGCCCGCGCGCTCGACCAATGAGAGCGCAGCCACCGTGACGACGGTGGCTGCCGCGACCAACAGGTAGGAGGCCGCGGCGCGCACGGCAACCACGGCCAAACCTAACATCGGTCAGGAAATAGCGGCAACATTTGACGCCGCTAGCAGAGGGTGGTTACATCCCGCAGGATTCCCTAATAAGAGATGAGATTTCGACGAACGCTGCCGGCAGCCATCGCGCTGCTCGTGCTTCCGGTGTGGTCCGCCGTCGCGCAAGGCTCTTCGAGCTCGGGCGCCGACAACGACCAGATGTGGGTGACGTGGATCGGCTCGATCGCGGCACTTCTATTTGCCCTCGCTCTGGCCATCGGTGTGATGCGCAAGAGTCCGGGCGACGACCGGATGAAGGAGCTCAGCCGCAACGTCCAGGTGGGCGCATGGGCCTATCTCAAACAGCAGTACAAGGTTGTGATCATCTTCTTCCTGATCCTGTTTGCAATCCTGGCACTGATCTCCTACGGCTTCGAGCTACTGTCGCCGTTCGTGCCGTTTGCGTTTATCACCGGCGGCTTCTTCTCGGCGCTAGCCGGCTACATCGGCATGTACGTGGCGACGCGCGCCAACGCCCGCACGGCGTTCGGCGCTCAGCAGAGCCTCAACTCCGGCCTGCGGGTGGCCTTCTCGTCCGGCACGGTCATGGGTATGACGGTGGTCGGGCTCGGTCTCCTGGACATCTCCATCTGGTGGGTGTTGCTGCGCTTCGCCTTCGACGTCGCCGTGGAGGACATCCCACCGATCATGATCACGTTCGGCATGGGCGCCTCGCTCATGGCGCTGTTCGCCCGTCTCGGCGGCGGCATCTTCACCAAGGCGGCAGATGTCGGAGCGGATCTGGTGGGCAAGGTCGAAGCCGGCATCCCCGAGGACGATGCACGCAACCCGGCCACCATCGCCGATAACGTCGGCGACAACGTCGGCGACGTGGCGGGAATGGGCGCCGACCTCTACGAGTCCTATGTGGGATCGATCGTTGCCACCATGGCGCTGGGGTCCATCGCCTCCTCGGCGATGGACGTATCCGTGTTGCAGGCGGTGCAGGTGCCGGTCTCGGTCGCAACCGTCGGGGTGATCTGCTCGATCATCGGTACCTTCATCGTCCGTACCAAGGAAAATGCGAGCCAGCACTCTCTGTTGATGGCGCTGCGCAGAGGAACGTGGTTCTCCACGATTCTGATTGCGGCACTGTCGCTGGTGCTAGTGCTGGTAACCGTCGGCAGCAAGTTCCTTGGCGTGTGGGCGGCGATGATCGCCGGCCTGCTGGCCGGCAACGTCATCGGCTACTTCACCGAGTACTACACCTCCGACAACTACAAGCCAACCCAGGACCTATCGGTGCAGGCCAAGACCGGACCAGCCACGCTCATCATCGCCGGACACGCGCTGGGCATGGCCTCCACTCTGATACCGGTCATCACCATCGTCGTGGGCACGCTCCTGGCGTTCTTCCTGTCCGGAGGCGCTGCCGCGCCCGCGGCGGGACTCTACGGAGTCGGCCTGGCCGCCGTTGGCATGCTGTCCACCCTCGGCATCACGCTTGCCACCGATGCCTACGGGCCGGTAGCCGATAACGCCGGCGGCATCGCCGAGATGGCACATCTGGACCCGGAGGTGCGTGAGCGCACCGACGCCCTGGATTCACTCGGCAATACCACCGCCGCCACCGGCAAGGGTTTCGCCATCGGCTCCGCCGTCCTCACCGCGCTCTCGCTGCTCTCCGCCTTCAAGGACTCCATCCAGGTCGACGGCCTCCACCGCACCTTCGACGTGGGCGA
>CAJWOB010000441.1 GCA_913043885.1 uncultured Spirochaetaceae bacterium
AGCGAGCCATTGTCGCCGACCTCGGCACGAAAGATCTTTCTGATCACCTCCCGACCGGCAGTCACGGAGCGACTCGCGGTGGCGTACTCGCGCAGCCGCGAACGCAGGGTGGCGTTGAGCGCGTCCGCTCGTCGGGTCAGCAGGATGATGTGGCAGGCGCGCGGCGGCTCCTCCAGCAAGCGCAGCAACGCGTTGCGGCTCGACTCACCCATCCCTTCTGCGTGCTCGAGGATAACCACCTTGCGGCCCTGGTCGGTGGAGAGGTGGAGCCAGCTCTCGACGTTGCGCAGCTGGGAGATGGCGATGTTGTCGCTGCGCAGCGCGCTCTGCAGCTTCGTCGCCAGCTCGCAGATGCGGGCAATCCCTTCGGCAAGAACGTCTCCCGCCAGCGTCGAGGGCGGAGCGATCTCCTCGGCAAGCTCGTTGACCTCCGCTACCAGAGGGGCGACCGTACGCAACTTGGCCTCGTCACCCTCCCAGAGCAGCGGATCGTAGCGGCGGGTAAGGCGGCGCGCGCTGCGCACGAACAGGTAGCGCGCACCGTCGCTTTCCACCCGCCCCAGCGTGGCCGCGGCGACACGAATGTCGGCTTCGAAGTAGCGCCACCCCAGCATCAGCAGATAGGGGTAGCTCAGATCCAGGTGCTGGCTGCAGTGGCTACAACGACACCCCCACGCACCCTGCCGCTGGCAGCCCAGAACGCGCGCGATCTCCAGCGCCAGCGAGCATTTGCCCGAATAGGCGGGTCCGTGGATCAGGCTAGCGCGCGGGAAGCGGTCGGCCTCGAGCTCGCGGCGCAGCGCCGCCACCAGCTGCTCATGCCCGACGATGTTCTCAAACACGGAGTGGCGGCACGGGAAGGGTGTCGCCGAGCGGTAGGGAGACGGTCTCCTCGCCTGCCGCGGTGACCGCGTCGTGCAGCAGGGGCTGGAAGATATACTCGGCCACGATGCTGCCATCGAACAGCGAGCTGGTACCGACGATGGGATCGACCAACCGGAGCACGACGAACAGCGCGAAGGTAAGCGCCAGACCCTCGGCCAGGCCGACGAACAGCCCGAGCACGCGATCGAGCTTCTCGAGCTCCAGCGCGTCGAAGAAGCGGTGGAACAGCGCCTCGACGAGCTTTAACAGCAGGTAGCAGGCCAGAAAGATGGCGAGAAACGCGCCGATGCGGTTCAGCACCGAGCCCCCCCACCAGCCATCCATGGCCACCGCCAGCGGGCCATACAACAGCGCACCAGCGCCGATACCCGCGGCGATGGCGGCGACCCCGAACAGCTCGGCCACGAACCCCCGAATCGCAGCGCGAATTGCCGCCGCGATCACCACAATCAGCACTATACCGTCGACTACCATCGATTAGATGCTGCGCCCCCTGCGAGGTGAGCTTCCACCAGCGCCGCGATGCGGGCCGCCGCCGCTGGTGTGGCAAGCCCCCGCGCCGCCGCTCTCATCGCGACGAGACTGGCGGGATTGTCCTTCAGGTCGCGGAGGCTCGCAACCAGTGCCATGGGGGTGGCGTCGCTATCCGCCAGCACCCGCGACGCGCCGGCGGCGGCGAACACCTCCGCGTTGCGCGCCTGCTCGCCGCGGCTCTGCGAGGAAGGTAGCGGCACCAGTATCGACGGCAGACCGTAGGACGCCAGCTCGCCCAGCGTGTTGGCGCCGGCGCGGCACACCACCACGGTGGCAGCCGCCAGGAGATCGCCGAGACCATCTGCCAGGAAATCGACGCGGCGGTAGCGGTGCGCTGTCGGAGGACCGGCCATGGCGCCTCGTCCCGTTTGGTGGACCACATACCAGTCGTCGGTCAGCTGTGGCACTGCCGCCTCCACCAACTGGTTGACCTGCCACGCACCGAGGCTGCCCCCCATCGCCAGCAACAGCGGCGCCCGCTCCTCCGCCGGCACGCCAAGCCAGCGCCAGGCGGCCTCGGCATCACCACCGGCCAGCTCGGCGCGAATCGGATTGCCGACCACCTCGACCAACAGCGGTCGGCGGCGCCCGCTCCTTTGCAGCGCTCTACGAGCCAGCCCGTGCTGCGCGTCGGCAAACCCTAGCAGCACACGCTCGGCGAGGTAGCTGGCCAGCCGCGACGCCAGCCCGGGGCTGGCGTCGGACTCGTGCACCAGCACCGGGATGCCGAGCACCCAGGCGGCGACCGCGGGCGGCAGGCTCACGAAGCCTCCCTTCACCAGCAGCGCCGCCGGCCGCATCCGCAGCAGACACCACCACGAGGCCACCAAACCGGCCACCACCGCGAATAGGTCGATGGCGGTTCGTAGCGAGAAGTAGCGGCGGAGCTTGCCGGCAGGCACCGCATGAAAGCGGAGACCGGCGTCGGCAACCCAACGTCGCTCTGCCGCGTTACGGCGGCCGATCCACTCGCAGCGGATGCCGCGCGTGGCCAGCTCGGCGGCCACCGCGGCAGATGGAGCTGCAAGTGATGAAGATCAGCACCGTAGTGAACCAGCCTGTGAGCGATGTCGCCAGCCAGGACAATCTCAACATCCAGATACGCCTTAAAAGACTTTACCGAGAGGTGTCGAGTCACCTCCATAATCGAGTCGCGGCGGTCACCTTCGAAATGACGCCACGTTACGAAACCTGCCCG
>CAJWOB010000442.1 GCA_913043885.1 uncultured Spirochaetaceae bacterium
CGCTTTGCGCAAGGGCATTGCGTCCAAGGCGACGGCCGATGCGCTGGTCAAGGCGGGCTGCCGCAGCGTGGAGGAGATGGCGGCGCTGGGCGCGCTGGAGGGGGCGGTGGACGGCAGCGACGAGGTGGTGGCCAGCGCGGCGATGGATCCGCGGGCCCCGCCCCAGGTGTCGATGACCAGACTGACCGCGTCGAGATCGCTGGTGATCCCGAGGCGTTGCCTGAGCAGGTCGTAGAGCGGTCCGCGGGGCATTCGGCCGTCGCTCATCCGGCTGAAGGCGTTCAGGCCGCGCGCGGCCACCCAGTACGCCGAGCCTTCGTCGCCGAACAGCTCTCCCCAGCCCCCGACCCTGTGCCCGGTGCCGCGTCGCTCGCCGTAGGTCATCGATCCGGTGCCGCTGATGACGGAATGTCTCGAGCTGCTCCGCCCGTACCCGAACGCCGAGCTGATCTGGGCCAGCCCGCGCGAACTGCTCAACATTTTCCAGGCCGACGCCATCGGCTGTCACATCATAACCGTCACCCACGACGTCCTGCGCAAGCTGGCGCTGGTGGGCAAGGGGCTGGAGGAATACTCGCTGGAGACGGTGAAGATGTTCTACGATGACGCCAGAGAAGCTGGCTTCCAGCTGTGAGCAAAGGTGACGATATGGGCCATGTAGAGCGCTACCTGGAGGAGGCGGCCGAGGTGATCGTGCGGCTCGATCGCGCCGCGATCGCCGGCATCGTGCGACTGGTCGTCGCAACGCGCGATCGGGGAGGTCGGTTGTTCGTACTCGGTGTCGGCGGCAGCGCGGCCAACGCTTCGCACGCGGTCAACGACTTCCGCAAAATCGCCGGGCTTGAGGTCTACGCGCCGACGGACAACGTCTCCGAGCTGACCGCGCGGATCAATGACGACGGCTGGGACACGGCATTCGCCGGCTGGCTGGCCGGCAGCCGGCTCGATGCCAAGGATCTGCTCCTGGTGCTCTCGGTCGGCGGCGGCAACCGGGCGCTGAACATCAGCACCAACCTGGTCAGGGCGCTCGAGTACGGGCGGGAGGTCGGCGCCAGCATCTGCGGCATCGTCGGCCGCGATGGCGGCTACACCGCCGAGGTCGCCGACGCCTGCGTGATCGTCCCGACCGTCAGCGACAAGTCGGTGACCGCCCACGCGGAGGCCTTCCAGGCGGTCGTCTGGCACCTCGTGGTCACTCACCCGGATGTGCAGCGGGTGGCGACCAAGTGGGAGTCGGCGTGCGGCTGAAGGCAGGTGCCCGCCAGGGCGCTAGATCGGAACATGGAGACGTTCCGATCCAGCGGCGCGCTTACAGCCCCCACGGCCGCCGGTAATTTTTCTCTCCTTCCAGCTCCACCATCTGATCGTACACCTGCTGCAGCACCTCCAGCGACGCGAGCGCGTCCGTGGCGCTGCAGCAGGGTTCGCGTCCCTCGCGGATCGCGTCGACGAACTCCCGGTTCTGCACGATGACCGCAGCCTCGAGCGAGTCGCCGTCACCTCCCTCGTACAGGAGCTCGCCGGCAAAGCTGACGCGGTCGCCAGTTACATCCAGCGTCCCGTTGTCGCACAGGTACAGCTGGCCAGCCGCTCCCTGCGGCGCGTTGTAGGAGAGGCTAATGGTGGCAATCGTCTCGCTGGCATAACGCAACAGCATGCTCACGTCGAGGGAAGTGCCTGTGCGTTGGTCGAGCGGAGTCAGCTCGCCGTGCACGCGCCGGACCTGGGCATCGAGGCTCCAGAGGGAGAAGTCGACCAGGTGGCAGCCGTGGTGGAAGAGGACGTCGTCCACCCAGCTGCGCTGGTAGCCGGTCCAGCCGACATTCTCGTGCCGCAACCAGAAGGAATAGGCGTGGTGCTGGTGGACCGCCCCGGCGCGGCCCGAGGTGAGGAAGTCGCGGACGAACATCCCCGAGGTCATGAACCGTCGGGTGTGGGCAACCATTAGGCGCCGGTCCCGGGTAGCGGCCAGTTCGGCCAGTTCCCGGCCGCCGCGCGCGGAGAGGGCGAGGGGGATCTCTACCAGCACGTGCTTGCCGGCACGCAAGGCCGCGGAGGTCATCTCGTGGTGGAGCTCGGACGGGGAGGTGATGATGATCGCGTCGATCTCGTCCGAGGTGATGCCAAAATGCGGCGTGAAACGCAGCGCGTTTTGGCCCCCATGAATCACGCCCATACCGTGACATCGACACCACTCTTCGAAACCACCGAAACACACCACGTCGAACCGCTCGGGATCAAGCTCTGCCGCCAATAGCAGACCCGTGCCCTGGACCTTCGTGATGCAGCCAGGGAACTCCTGCCCCAGGCTCTCCAGTTTCTCGACAAACTCCTCGCCGCGGTCACGCACGTTCTGTCTCATCTCTGGCGTGATCCGATCGAGGACCGCACACGCGACCTCCAACGCTCGGGGGTTCGCGGTCATGGTGTTGCCGTAGATGCCGCGGACGTAGAGATCCGCTGCGCGCTGGTTGCAGGCGAGCACAGACATGGGGAACTGCCCGGCATTGAGGGCCTTGGAGTAGGTCTCCAGATCCGGTGCCTCGCAGTTGCCAAAGCCGGGGGTGTCGACAATGGAGAGGTAGCCCGTGCCGCGTAG
>CAJWOB010000443.1 GCA_913043885.1 uncultured Spirochaetaceae bacterium
CTCCTCCGGCACCACCCACTCCATGCCCTTCACCTGCCCGACGGTGCCGCGCTGCGGCCTGCTGAGGTGCGGTAGCTCGCACACCACGTCGATGAGGGCCAGGTCCGACGGCTGCTCGAAGCAGTGGTTCTTGCCGATGAGCCCGGTGGTGTACCCCAGTTCCTTCCATATTTGGTAGGCGTGCAGCTGGTCGGGGGGCATCAGCGTCTCGTTGCGACGACTGCCGGTGGAATGCGCGTAGCGGGACGTCATCATCGACACCCGCGCCGGCACACACAGCGGATGCGGAGTGACGGCGTGCTGAAAGCGGACGCCCTCTGCCGCAAGTCGCTCGAGCGACGGCATCTCGATGCCGATCTCCGAGTACATCCTCAGCGCCGACCACTTCATCTGGTCGGCCACGATCCACACTACGTTTGGGTGATTTGGCATTCCTCTCTCATTGAAGGCGGCAGGGGGCGCAGCTGTGCGCAGGGCATCATTCAATCAGCGGCAAGCGTGGCATAGTCGGTGATCAGGTCGCTCGCCGGCACCGCCTCGACCTCTTCGGTCAGCGGGTAGCGCCGCACGCCAGCGTAGATCAGGTAGCCGCTGGTAATAACCCCCTCGTGGATGGCAGCGACTAGATGGCGGGCGTCGCCCCGCGTGGCAGCCGAGGACAGCTTCAGCTCGAACCCGATGCGCCGCAGCCCGCGATCGACGATCAGATCGACCTCCGCGCCGCCGTGGGTTCGGTAGAACCATAACTGGCTGCCGGTTCGGCTCAGATTCTCCAGCGCAACGATCTGCTCGACGAGAAACCCCTCCCAGCTCGCGCCTCGCTGCGGTGACTCCAGAAGCTGTCGATGCGAGCGCACTCCGAGAAGGGAGTGCAGCAAGCCACTGTCGCGCAGGTAGATCCGTGGTGCCTTGACCAGTCGCTTACCGCGATTCGAGTGCCAGGGCTGCAGTCGGCGTGCCAGGAAGTGGCCCTCCAGGATGTCCAGGTAGCGGTTGATGGTGTGATAGCTGACGCCGAGCGATCGGGCCAGCTGGGAGGCATTGAGAACACCTCCGTGTACGTGGGCGAGCATGCCGAGGAAGCGTCGCAGCTCGCTCGGCGAGGTGCGCAGGTCGAACGCCGACAGGTCGCGGTGTACGAGCGCCCCTGCATATTGCTCGTACCAGTCGACCCGCCGGTCCTCCTCCTCTTCGAGAAAGGCGTCCGGAAACGCTCCCCGCAACCACAATTCCTCCAGGCCCAGCCCGTTCTCGGCCACCTCTCGGTAGAGAAAAGGTGTCAGCTCGATGGTCGCCACCCGGCCGGCCAGGCTCTCGGACACATCGCGGACCAGCCCTGGGGAGACGGACCCGAGCAGGTAGAAGCGACCCGCCCTGTCCCGCTGCGCGTCGATGATGGGTCGCAGGACCGAGAACAGTGGCGGCAGCAGCTGCGCCTCGTCGATGACGAGCGGTTGTTCGAGGCGCTCGAGTGCCAGCTCGGGGTCGCCGGCGAACACCTCGAAATCGGACGGTCGCTCCAGGTCGAAGTACTGCCCCGCGATCGCCGCACGCGCGAACGTGGTCTTGCCACACTGGCGCGGCCCAACGATCAGCAAGGCAGGAAACTGCCGCGACAGCGCATGCAGTCTCCCCGCCGCAGCTCGGGGTATCACGCTGGAAAAAATAGACATGATATATCTATCTTTCAAGGTCGGGCGGGCTTGTCTGCGGGTTCAGAACTCCAGGTACGGCTCCGAGGACACCTGCGTGAACTCCGTGGGCGGATACTCTTCCAGCGCCGCCTCGTCCAGGTCCGCCCCCCAGCCCGGCCCATCTGGCGGCTTGATTCGTCCGCCTTCGATTACCAGCGGGTGGGTGAGCAGCTCGTTATAGCGCTCGGTGAAGCTCACGAAGACCTCCTGCATAAACGCGTTGGGGATGGCCATGTCCAGGTGGACCGAGGCGAGCGTGGAGATCGGCCCGTTGGAATTGTGCGGCGCCACCGACACGTAGTGGGTCTCGGCGGCGCTGGCGATCTTGCGCAGCTCCGTGAAGCCCCCGCAGTGGCAGATGTCGGGTTGAATGATCCGCACCGCTTCCTCCTCCAGCAGCGGCTCGAACTGCCAGCGGCTGAACAGCTGCTCGCCGGTGGCTACCGGTACCCGGACCGAGCGCGCAAACGAGCCAAGCACCTTGGGGTTGTCCCACAGGATCGGCTCCTCCAGCCAGGCGATGTCGAACGCCTCTAGGCGCTGCGCCACGCGGCCGGCACTCCACGGATCTAGCCGCGCCCGCACATCGATGCCGATCTCCATACCAGGCCCGACCGCCTCGCGCACCGCCCGCACCAGCTCGACGCCCTCATCCATCCGCTCGGGGGTAATCACCTGAGGGCCACCGAACGGATAGAACTTCAGCGCACGCCAACCGTCGGCGTGTAGCGCAGCGGCCGCGTGGGCGTGCCGCTCCGCGGGCGCGCTGCGGGCGCGCCGCAGCCGGGCGCGGCCAACGGGCTCGTGGCGCACGCGGGCACCTTCGCCCTGTCCCACTCCGCCAAATGGTTGGGGCGCGCATCCCAGCAGAGCACCGTTGTCCCTGTTGCTCTT
>CAJWOB010000444.1 GCA_913043885.1 uncultured Spirochaetaceae bacterium
CAGGGCCTGGTTTCCCTGGATGAGGTCCCAGGCGGTCTCGCCATCCTCGTTTGTCGCTGTAGCGTCTGCTCCAGCATCTAGCAGCGCCTGCACCACGGCTGCGTTCTCGTTGCTGCCGGCTGCGAGCATCAGAGGCGTCTCGCCGTTCTTGGTGCGCGCCTCCAGGTCGGCCCCGGCGTCCAGCAGCAGCTGCACCCGCAGTGCAGCGGCCAGGGCTGTAGCGCGGTGGCGACAGAGGTCGACCACATCACAGCGTTGAAGGACGGTGGAACGCATACGTTCCACAACCTGCGGGGCTACTGCAAGCGCCACCACTCCAGCAAGACGGCGCGGGTCGATGGGCGCTGGGGGCGGCGGGGGCCAGCGCCTGCGGCCGTGCCGGTTCGTTCGCGCGTAGAGGGGGCGGCATGACGGAGCGAGGGGGGAGAAGTGGGTCGAATGTCTGGGGCAAAAAGCAAGACCGGGCGCGCAGTGTCACGCGAGCCAATCCAGTTCAGGTTTTTCGAGAAGAGGCCGATGTCAATAGGCCGCGATCAGCCGCGCAGAAGTGGCGCGAGGGAGAGAGACGCTCGGAACGGCTCAACCTCGACGAACCGAATTTCGGCGACGCCGCTGTCGATCCACACTCATCCTTGACGACGGACGGCGAGCGCGAGGTGTGGCAACGCCTCGTGAGAATCCTTATGCAGGCGGGCGTGCTGCAGGAATCGGACCGAGATGCGCTCGCGGCGCTGTGCCGCATGCAAGTTGCATTCGAGCGCGAAACTGATCCGGTACAGATGCGCCACCTCTCTCGGGAGCTGCGTGCGCTGTGGGATTTGTTCGGCCTGACACCGCGATCCAGGGCGATGATTCAAGGCAGCGCACGTGCCGTGGACACCTCGGACGAACCTCAAGCGTATTCTATCCACTCCCCGGCTCAAACGAGCGTAGCCACCATTAGCGCCGGCCGTCCAGGACCGGGCCTCCCTCCGGTTTACACGTCCTCGTTGGTCGAACGTAGTTCCGCACGCGCGCGTGTTACGTAGCGAGCAAACGACTTCCTCGTTAAGGTGCGTTGTTGTCCTGATTCGAGATCGACCTCGGTTAGCTCGTCACCATCGCGATATATATGGGACTCATCTGCGGAGTCCGGAAAGCGGTTGAAGAGCTCGTTAGCGCTTAGCTCGAACACGAGGGGCCCCAAAGCAAGTAGGTAGTCGTAGATGCCGCGTGCGTACTTCGCGGTCTTCCCACCTTGCTGACCGGTCCCTTGCTGTTCTTTGCGCTGATCGTTCAGGACGCGTGCCTCAGCGAGGGTCTCTAGCGCGGCGGTGACTTCGTTCTTACCTACGTGCTCTACAACGCGGGACGTGAGTGACCGGAGCGTCTTCGCTACGCTGGAACTGCTGACGCAGACCGATTCGCTGATCTCCTCGGCCGTGGAGAGGATTCGTTCCTTCAGATCGATCATCCACGCGCTTCCACACGCCAGCAACACTTCACGGTCCGCTGTCGCCAGCCACCGAAGCTGACTCGTCGTAAGTGGTGGCTCCTCGATAAACACGCTTCGATAGCGATCTAGGGCCGGATCGTTGGCCAAGCGGCTCTCGACCGCGTCGCGAGGATCGACGGTTACCCACGCTCCTGGATTAGAGAGGCTTTCGCGACCTCTATCCTGCGCTTCCTCGATCGAAGCGGCGCTCACAACCTCGCCGCTCAGTCGGTTCTCCCATAGAAGATCGTCGCTCATCGGCGGACGTCACTCACCTCTCGCAGAAAGGGCCTTCCTGTGATCACGCAGCTAGATATTCAGCACGGGAGAGAATCATGGACCACGTGAAGAATATGGCGAAGGCGGGGGGTGTTGCCACGAGATGGGGCCGCGGCAATCCGATGTCGCTGTGATCGGCCCGCTGATGGATGCCGACTCCGGGACATTCATGTGCGCCAGCAGGTGCGAGAGACGGGCCAGGCTGGCCCATTGGCCGCTGACTGTCGAGGGCAGGCCCGACAGCATCGCTGCAGAGTACCGGGCACCAGGCTTGGAGATCACCAGGGGCGCATGAACATGCAAAGACTCATCTCGCCGATCGATCTGCTCAAGAAGTTGCCCTTGAGCAGATCCGCGCTCTACCGGCTTCTGCGATCGGGTCGACTTCCGTGTGTGCGGGTATGCGGGCGCTACGTGATCGACGAAGCGGAGGTGGAACGCTGGTTGGAGTGCAACAGAGTAGTCGCGGCGCCACCAGCGGACCCGGAAGCTGGCATGAACGATTCGCCGGGGCAGCGGTGAGCTCATTCGGACAACCAGCTGGCCCACTCCAGCACTCAGCTTCATCAGTATCGTGAGCGAAACCGATCTGAGTGGGCGTGCGCATAAGCTGCTGGCCTGGGCGCGGGAGATCATGCCGTCCGGTACCGACAACGGAGAATGGTGGAACGGCCCTTGCCCCCTCCGCGACGGGCACACCGACGACGCGCGGCAGGCCTTCAGGGAGCGGCTGCTCGACACCACCGAGTCGATCGTGCTGGCCACCGGCGGCATCGGCCGCTGCTGGGACATCACCTCCAA
>CAJWOB010000445.1 GCA_913043885.1 uncultured Spirochaetaceae bacterium
ACTTGCATGCGTCGAAGCCGACCGCTTGCACCATGCGTAATAGCCGCTGGTGGAGCCGGCGATGCCGACCACGTGGGCCAGAATGTCGATTCTGCCGTACTCGGCCAGGGTGCGCTCCACCAAGTCGCGGACCTGTTGCTCGTCCGACACGTCGGTCTCGAAGCACAACGCACGGCGACCCGCCGAACGCACTGCCTCGCCGGTGGTGCTATCAAGCTGGTCGTGAGGGCCGACGTCGCACATGGCGATGTCGGCCCCCTCGGTTGCGAACCGCTTCGCCAGTGCCTCGGCGTGACCGCGCGCGGCGCCGGTAATCAGCGCCACCTTGTCTTCGAGCCTTCCCATTGGCGACCCGATAGTTGGCGCGGCGCTAGGCCGGCCGGTTCCAGCGCTCCGGCGCGAAGCCGTCCTCTGGATCGGTAACCACGTCCACCACCGCCGGGCGTCCCGAGGCGACGGCCTGCTCGATGGCTCCGCGCACGTCACCGGGCTTCTCGACTCGAATGCCGAGCGCCCCCATGTCCTCCGCCAACGCGGCGAAGTTGGTGTCGTTGAAGCGCCACAGGGCACTGGAGTCGGTCCCCGGCACCTTGGCGTAGGCGATGTCGTCGCCGCCGCGGTCCTGGATGTAGCCGCTGTTGTTGTTGACGACGATCGTCGCCGGCACGTTGCAGCGGACCGCGGTCTCGATCTCACTCAGGTGATACCAGATGCCGCCGTCGCCGGTGAAGCAGATGACGTTCTTGTCCGGCACGGCCAGCTGAGCGCCGATCGAGGCCGGCAGCCCCCAGCCCAGCGAGCCCGCGCAGCGCAGGTACTGCTGCCCGGGATGGATCAGGTCGAACATCGTGGCGGTCCAGATACCGGCGTGGCCGGTGTCGGCCACCAGCACCGAGTTGCCGTCCAGCGCGGCCGTTACCTCGGTACACAACCGGTCCGGAATCATCGGCATGGCGTCAGAGGTGGCGCGCGGCTTCACCTTCTCCTGCCACTCACCAACCAGGGTCTCAACGCGCGCCAGCCAATCGGCGCGTCCACCGCCGGCGGCGCCGGACTCGCGGTCGCTGGACTCGATCATCCGCCGCAGGGTCGCCTTGGCGTCGCCGTTGACGCCCACCTCAGCGGGGTAGCTGCGGCCTATCTCTGTCGGGTCGATGTCGATCTGAATGACCCGGGTGCCGGCCGCGGGGATGGTCCACTCGTTGGTTACCTGGCTGCCGGTGTGGCTTCCGATGAACAGCACCATGTCGGCCTCATAGACGGCACGGTTGGCGCACTCCCTCGAGTAGGTGCCACAGATCCCCACCGCCAGCCGATGGTTGTCGGCGATGGTCCCTTTGGCATTGATGGAGGTGGCGACTGGAATCGAGAGCTTCTCAGCCAATTCCACCACCTCGGCCTGTGCCTGCGAGGCCACCACCCCACCGCCAGCCACGATGACGGGTCGTTCGTCGGTAGCGAGTGCTTTCAGCGCAGCGGTGATCGAGTCAGGCGACGCCTCGGGACGAAATGAGGGACGGCGGGTGAACGCTTCCTCCACCATCACCTCTAGGTCCGCCTCGCTCTCCAGGACCACGTTGCCGAAGATGCCCTGCAGGTCGAGGTGGGCTGGCGCGGTGGCGCCGCTGGTAGCCTCGCGGAACGCCTGGCGCAGCATACGGGGGAACTGCTCCAGGTTCTCCACCAGCCCGCTGAACTTCGTCACTGGATCGAACAAGCCCGCGTGCGCCACTTCCTGGTAGGCGTTGCGGTACTGCTCCTCGCCAGTCTTGCGCCCGGTAAGGGCCACCACGGGAGACAGCGCGAGATAGGCGTCCTGCAGCCCCGCGGCCAGGTTGGCGGCGCCGACCGACTGCGCCAGACACACGGCCGGCCGATTGGAGGCACGGGCGTAGCCGTCGGCCATGTAGGCGGCAGACTTCTCGCCATGCGGAACGATGCTCGTTATACCGATCGCGGCAGCCTCCGCCAGCGCGAGGTTGGCGACTGCGGGCGCGACGAAGACGTGGCTGATGCCGTAGGCCTGCAGTGAGTCGGCGAAGAACTTCGCCCCGGTCATACGTGGCATGGCGAGCACCTTACCCCGAGACATGGGATGCGCAAAGCGAGTAGTCCGTCGGCGCCCCCGTGTTACACGGGCATCGTTCATTGGTATGCGCCCGCCCGACGACGGCCTTGTGCTCGGTCGGGGCGGTGATGTAACGCGCGCCCCGGTCCAAAACTGTAGGTTTGATCAAGAGTACGCTGGATTGATCTAAGTTAATACTCGGAAAAGAGTTGATTTGATACCCAGTGCGCTCCCCCACTCTCCTTTGATCCCTGTTATACCGGGAAAGTGGTACCACGTTTGGTACCACGCCGGTCGCTCAGTGACAGTGGTGAAGAGAGCAAGTGCCTGTCGTCGCTGGTGAAGTTTCCCACCCGCAGCGCAGCTACGATCTCGTCGGCCGCACTGAGCTATGCAGGCTCCGCCTGCTGCATTGAATCGTTGTTACCTGTCCCCTTTTTTTGCCCTCGCCTTGCGAGCATCTGCCGCT
>CAJWOB010000446.1 GCA_913043885.1 uncultured Spirochaetaceae bacterium
CGGCTCGCCGTCGGTTGCCGCGATGCCGACCGTGGCGTCGAAGCGGTGTGCGTGCTCGGCGGCTTCTGCGGTCTGCGCGACGACCCCCTTCGGGAAGTACATGCGACGGCCCAGGTCTGAGAGGGCACGTCCCACCACGCAGCCGTCGAGCGTATCGTTGAGGGCGCTAGCGAGCTCGTTCATTGCGGTACAGGCACAATCTGGCCGGCATCGGGATTTGTCAATCGGTGCGGTTGCGGACCTTGGAAGCGCCCCGCTACATTTTGGACTTGCGATGCGGGCGAGTGGTGTAACCGATACACCGGATGCGGCCCCGGAGCTCGCCGGGGTTCGCAGCGAGGTCAGTGAGCTCTCGCTGCTATTCGAGATCAGTCGAGTGCTCGACAGCAGCCTGGATCTGGAGGACGTGGTCCATCCGGTGCTGAGAGCGTTCGACAGTCACTGTGGCATCCGCTTGGGCGTGCTCAGCCTGCTTAACCGCGCCACCGAGAGCATCTCCATCGAGGCGGCGATCGGCCTGTCCGCCAGTGAGCAGCGCCGCGGGCAGTACCGCATCGGGGAGGGCATCATCGGGCGGGTGGTGCAATCGGGCGAGCCGATAATCGTCCCGCGCGTGGCCGACGAGCCGGGGCTGGCCAACCGCACCGGCGCGCTGGACGCGCCCGGCCTGGGAGAGCTGGCCCTCATCTGTGTGCCGATAAAGGCTGGCAACATCGTCGTCGGTTGCTTGCTTACCGATCGAGTCTTCCCGTCCAGCACGCCGGTCGAGGAGGACGTCCGGCTGCTCTCCATTGCGGCGTCGATGATCTCCCAGGCGGTGAAGCTTCGACAGGAGGCCCAGGAGCAGAGCCGCAGGCTCGCCGCGGAGAACGACCGGCTGCGGGGGGAGCTGGCAGAGCGGTTCCGCCCCGAAAACATCGTGGGCAACTCCGAGGCGATGCTGGGCGTGTTCGGCCTCGTCAGCCAGGTGTCGCACAGCGACGCTACCGTGCTGCTGCGGGGCGAGACCGGAACCGGCAAGGATCTGGTCGCGCATGCCATTCACTACAACAGCGCGCGAGCCGCCGGTCCATTCATCAAGGTTAACTGTGCGGCGCTTCCAGAGTCGGTAATCGAGAGTGAGCTGTTCGGTCACGAACGCGGTGCGTTTACAGGGGCGGTGAGGGCTCGCAAGGGACGCTTCGAGCTGGCCGACGGCGGTACCATCTTCCTCGACGAGATCGGCGACCTGACCCCGGCAACGCAGGTGAAGCTGCTGCGCGTGCTGCAGGAGCGGGAGTTGGAGCGGGTCGGTGGCAGCGAGACGATTCGCTGCGACGTGCGGGTAATCGCGGCAACCAATCGCAACCTCGAGGAGCTCATCGAGCAGGGAGTATTCCGCACCGACCTCTACTACCGATTGAATGTGTTCCCTATTCACATTCCACCCTTGCGCGAACGCAAGAGTGACGTACTCCTGCTCACCGACTACTTCGTCGAGAAGTACGGCCGGCGCAACGGCAAGAACATCAAGCGGGTGACCACCGCCGCCATCGACATGCTCATGAGCTATCACTGGCCCGGTAACGTCCGCGAGCTGGAGAACTGCGTCGAACGCGCCGCGCTGCTCAGCAACGACGACGTCATTCACGGCCACCACCTACCGCCAACGCTGCAGACCGCCGACGCCAGTGGCACCGCCCCGCAGGGTTCACTGCGCGGCGAGCTCGAACGGGTGGAGAAAGAGCTCGTGCAGGACGCGCTCAAGTGGGCCAAGGGCAACATGGCGCGCGCCGCGCGTTCCCTCGGCATCAGCGAGCGCATCATGGGCTTGCGAGTAAGCAAGTACTCGCTGAGCCCGCGGAGCTACCGCCGATAGGCCCGGGTCCCTCCGTGGGCGACGAATGCGGCCTAGCCGTCGTCCGCCGCCGCACCCTCGACCGCCGGCGCCGACCGGACCGTGGGCGCCGTTATCACGTCAAAGTGACTACGGGTGCGCGACATAGCCCCGCTTACCTCGCGCTCCAGACGCCCCCGATCGGCGTCCGGTCCGAACAGCTGGCGGGAGAGGGCGAGCAACGCCTCCTCCCCTGCCGGCAAGCTGTGCACTTGGCGGTCGTCGAAGATCTGTAGGGTGTGCTCCACTCGTCGCAGGAAGATGTAGTCGTCGCGAATGGCGGCCGCCTGGGCGGCATCCAGCAGCGAGTTGTCGGCGAGCAGGTCGAGTGCCTCCAGCGTGTTACCGGTGTGTAGCTGCGGCAGGCGCTGGAGGTGGACCAGCTGCAGGCCCTGCACCAGAAACTCAGCATCGCGGATGCCGCCCACGCCACTCTTCACGTCGACCGCATCGCTGCCGGCGGCGGGGAGCTGGGTGGCGCGCGCACGCAGCTCCCGGACCGCAGCGAACACCTGCTCGCCGCGCTGCTGCTCCGGCAACGACGTTACCCGCTCGAATGCGGCGGCGATGCCGCCGGCGACCCGCTCGCGGACGGCGGCAGAGCCGGCCACCGGCCTGGCCTTCAGCAGCGCCTGCACCTCCCAGTCGCCA